>CAINUX010000166.1 GCA_903853895.1 uncultured beta proteobacterium
ACGGCGCACCGACTCCAAAATCGACGTATCGTGCGACTACACCGGTCTTTTTGTGCGCAGACTGGGCACCAGAGTCACTCCCATGGGTGAATCATTGTCGGATTCCCAATGAAAAAGGCTGCAATTGCAGCCTTTTTTGTGTGCGCTGACCGCAGTGAACAGTTTAGCGACGCGGTGTCATCGGGCCGCGGCCTTCGATGTGGCGGAAGTTAATACGACCTTTGCTCAGGTCATAGGGAGACAACTCCAACGACACTTTGTCACCCGCCAGAATGCGGATGTGGTTCTTGCGCATCTTGCCTGCGGAATAGGCAATCAACTGGTGGCCGTTATCTAGCGTTACCCGAAAACGTGTGTCGGGTAAAACTTCGTTAACGACGCCCATCATCTCGATCAAGTCTTCTTTGGCCATGGTGTAACTCCTGTAAAACTAAATTCAGTGTGGGCGCGTCGCTTCACGCACCCAGTCAATACCCTGTGCGATGGCATAACGCGATGCCGCGTCGTGCGAGGGAAACTCATCGCGAAACCGCATGACACGGTCCGTAGAAGCACTGCCGCGACCGCTGGCAATCGACACCTGCGCGGCGAACTGCCCACATGGTAATTGACGGGGGCAAGCTGCAATACGATATTTGCCCATTGTGATGGGCGTTTCTTTTATTGTTGTAGTAAAAATCATTAAAAATCAACTGGACGCGGAGCGAAAAAAGCTCTTTGCGCCCGAAAGCAAAATTGGCATGCCCTCATGCCGAGGATCCCGTTCTGTTCTCACTGCGAACACTTCACGAAGGAGCGCCGCTTGGAGTACTCGCCATAGCAGGGGCGAAATCAACAGAGGGAAAATCCACCAGACCGTGAGAAAGGCTGGTGCAAACGCAATCGAGGGGCTGGACTGGCTACCCCTCTGCCGGGGGAGTTAGCGCAGATCCAACAGTGTTGGAATGCGGCCAATCGCCAAATGCGACCCCAGAATATACCACGGACGCCAAACCCGCGTACTTTTCCCAACCGGGACGCCCACCCACATCAGGTAGCGCGTTCATGCGAAAGGACCGCTCAGAGCGACCTCTACGCAGCCTTCTTACGCGCCCGCACCTTTTTAACCGTTCGCGCCTCCACCGCTGGTCGAGCACTCCCCGACGCCAACTTGGCCCGCGCCGCCAAGGCCAGCTCGCGCACGTGTTCGATGTCTCCATCGCTAAACGGTCCGTTGACACCCGAGATGGCAGCCAGTTTCATTCCATGCTTCAGACCCAGCTGGTAAATCTCGCGCACCTTTTCCCACTCAATGGCTCGACCCACGGTGAAGTTCTCGAACCGTCCTTCCAGCGCCAGCACAATGGTCTCGGCCAGGCAGGCATACGCCACGCCCTTGGGCAGGCCGATGTTCTTCATCTGCACATCGCCCGGCAACTGGATCTCGCCAGACTCAATCACCAGCACATCCGGGCGCTTGGCGACCTCAGACGCTGGCAGATCCAGCGGCCTGGCGACGTCGGTGATCACACAGCCAGGCTTGACCTTCATGATGTCGAGCACCTTCTTGCCGGCTCCCGAGGTGGCCGTGACAATCATGTCCATCGCACCAATGTCTTTGTCCGCATGTGCGGACAAGAAAATCTTGGCGTCCGGCGACTCCAGCAGGATGGACTCCTTAAGCGCCAGCAGCTTGGCCGTCTCCGGCGACACCATGTATACCTCTTCGGCCACGCGGGCCATCATCCGAGCGCACACCGAACCAATGGCCCCGGTGGCACCCACCACCATGGCTTTGAACTTGACCCGGCCCTTGCCCTTTGGCGCTGGCAACAAACGCATGCGCAGGATGGCGTCATGCGCCGCCCACAGGGCGCCAGACGCGCTGTAGCTGTTGCCCGTCGTGATGGGCAGGGGCGCGCGCTTGGCCACCGTCAGCCCGGCATCACCCACCACCTTGGTGAAGGCACCCAGCCCCATGATCTGCGCACCCAGACGTTTGGCCATGGCGGCTGCATCCAGCAAGCGCCGGTAGGTGAACTCGGGGCTGTGCCGCATGATCTCCTTAGGCGTACCACCAACCGAGATCAACCAGCCTTCGGCCTCCACCCCGGTGGGCGACTTGATGCCGGTCACCCGGGAATACACAAATGGTGGCGCATAGGCCATGATCTTTTCCAGCGAGTTCATCAGCACCGGTGGCGACACCTGGGACAGCAGTTCGATGGGCTTGACCTTCTTGAAATACTCCTGCGAGAGCGGGTGAATCACAAACGCAAATCGGTTCACGCGCCGGTAGCCATTGGGATGGATGATGCGCGGCTCGGATCCCAGGCCGGAGATGATCTCCAGATAGTCGTCTTCCAGAATGTCGTGCGGGGTCTTGCCCGTGGCAGCGATGATCATGGCGTCGAGCAAGTTGGCGCCCAGCACATGGCCGTGCATGACGGGGGAACCGTCAATGATGGTGGCCACGCCCTTGGCGCCAAACTGGCCGATACGCTCGTCATTCACCGTGGCGGTGATCACCGTCTTGCCCGCCAGGTCTTCCAGGTCAAAGTCATCGAGTTCGTGCACGGGCGCCACGATGACACTGGCCTTTTGCATGGCCTTGCGCAGCACAAACCGCGTCCACTCCTTGACCGGCCCCGAAGCCATGGCCGAGGGTAGCGTCCAGTCTTTCACGTAGTGCGCGCCACTAGCGTACAGGTTCAATGCGTCCAGCGAACCCAGTAGCTTGGGCACCCCCAGTTGCAACAGTGGATCTGCAAACTGCAGGTTGGTGGTGTACTCGGCAATGGACAGCGCCAGCTTGTAATCCGTCATGCCTGAAAAGAACAGGACCCGCGCGTTGTTGAAAAAATTCCCCAGATGGGTTTGCGCGTGGCGCACCGCCCACTCCTGGAAAATGTCCCCCAGACGCCCCCCCATGGTCACTGGCACCTCCGTGGCAACCCCCTTGAGGCGTGCACTGTCCTTCTCGATGAAGCGGCGCGATCCGACCTTGTAGCTATCCTTGAGCACCCCCAGACCGATGGCGGCCGCCTTTTTGTCCCACTGCTTGATCAGTTTGACGGCAGTCGCAGTGCTGCCATTCGTGCCGATGCGCCGCACATGCAGTTTTTCGCCCAGAAAAACGGTGGTGAATTCGAAATCCTGGCTGCTAGAACCCAGGCTGATGCTGACAACTTGCTTCATGGTGGTGAAAAAGTAAGTACTTTGAAGCCAGTAATTTTTTCACCAAATGACCCATGTCAATACCGATTAGCTCAAACTTTTCGTACAAAGTCAGCGCTTTGTCGGCACCAAAAACCACACAAATGCCAGCACCTGTGCGGCCAGCAAAATGGAAAAGGTCATATGGAAAGCATCGGAGCGCAGCATTCCACTACCGGTAAAGGCGTCCACCGCCGCCCCGATACCCCACTGCAGCACGAAGGCACCCACGAAAACAACCAAATTGAGTGCGGTATTGACCCGCCCCGACAGTGCAACCGGAAACGATGCCGCCAACTGGGAATACGCAATATTCCCCAGGCTGAACGACAACCCCAGCATCGGCCACAACCAGACCGCCGGTGCCATACCCCGAATAATGGCAAGCTCCGCCACGAGCGACAACCCCATACCGGTCGTCAGTAAGACCATCGGTGATACGCCATGGCGCCCTAACCAGCCCGAGCACGTGGCGACAAACAAAAAACCGGCCAACATTGCCAGCGACAGCAGAAACAACACCCCGGCAGCGTCAGCCCGCGACGCACCATTCACCTCAATCAACCACGGCACAGCCCACAAGCCCTGAACCGCCATGTAGCCACCCACCGTCAGCGCGCCCTGCGGCGCAAAACGCCAAAAATTGCGATTGCCATAAATACCGGCGAGCGTTCGCAATTGCCGGGTGAACGACTCGCGTTGGCCCACAATGGCCTGATCCGGTACGGTCATCAGAAAGCCGGCCGTCAACACCAGCAATACAGCCACCACCAAGAACACACCGCGCCATCCCACCAGGGGTAAGGCTGCCTCCACCGGCACACTGGCAGTCAACGCACCCAACCCGCCGGCCACCATGATCGTGGCCGTCAGCGAAGCCTGGCGCTCCGTTGGGAACCACTGGCTGAAGGCCTTAAACCCCGCCATCAGACAGGCCGATACCCCCAAGCCGATCAGCGCGCGACCGACCGCCAGCACCTCCAGGGAAGTGCCGACCGCGAACAGGCCACACCCAGCAGCAGCCACCAGCAGCAAGGCCGACTCCACACGACGGGGGCCGAACCGATCCAATAGCAACCCCAACGGAAGTTGAAACAGTCCAAACGCCAAAAAGTACGCGGAGGTCAACAAGCCCAGCCCAGCGGCAGTGATGTGGACTTCCTCCATCAACTCGGGTGCAATAACCGCGTTGACACTGCGCAGCCCGTAAGACAGAAAGTAACCCGCCGCGTAGGCAGGGACGAGTCGAAACCACAGGCGCAAGGAGTCAGTCATGCATAGGATTGTCGCGGATACCGGCTAACAACATGTTGCTATACTATATGTAGCATACTTCTTATATTTCACGAGGGCTAGAGGCACGAAAGACACCTATTCATGCTAATAATACCCATTTTGGGTACATATGAAGTATTTTGACCATGTGCAAAGCCTTTGCCAAGGGTTTTCCCGAGACGGCAGAGATCACCATCTGGTCTAGCATAAACAATGCCCATTGCGCCTCCTTTTGCCACACCCGAACCAGACACAGAACGCGCCATCCAAATAGCGCCGCCCTCACGTGCACCATGGCTGGCAGCATTTGCACTCGTTATCGCACAAGCCTGCGCGGCCCAAGGGCAAGACGTGCACCTCGCACGCAACGAAAAGGCGACCGAACAAGCCATCGCCGCCATGCTCATCACCGACATCTACAAGCGCGCAGGACTCAACGCCAGAATCCAGCCGTTGCCCGGCGCGCGCGCCAACGCCATGGCCCTGATCGGGGACAAGGATGGCGAAGTCGCCCGCGTTCAGACCTACGCCAGCAAGAACAACAGCCTGATCAAGGTGGAGCCAGCCTACTATTACCTCACGACCACCGCGTTTGCCAAAGGCAACAAGGGCATCACCATCCGCACGAAAGACGATCTGAAAAAATACCGGGTCGGAATCGTTCGCGGTATAGCGCACGCCGAGGCGGCAACCGAGAGTGTCGCAACGCTACAGATTTTGGGCGACTACGACCAGATGTACCGTATGCTCGACGCCGACCGCATCGACGTAGCCGTCGACACCGGGGTGAACGGGCCGCACATTGTCAAACGACTGGGCCTGACGGGCATCCAAGCGGTCGGGGAGTTGGCGCGGCTGGATCTGTTCAACATACTTTCCCCCGGGAAAGCAGCCTTGGCGCCCAAGATTGGGGCCACCATCAAATCACTCAAGGAATCGGGAGAACTCACCAAATTGGCGAAACGCTATGAAGAGGAGTTCGCCAGAAGCGGCACCGCACCCTGAGCCACCCACAGCCCTCCGATGGTTCACCCCATGACAAAAACGAGCAACCTCAGCCGCCAACTGGCGGTCGCAACAATCCTGTTCGCCGTCATCGCCACGTCCGCGATTACCGGCATCCAGGCCCTGCGCGAACAGAGAGCAGCCCTGGCCGGCATCGAGGAGCAGTTCCGCCAGATTGAGGTGGGGACCGTGCCCGCGCTCGCGGAATCGGTCTGGACCTTCAACCTCGAGGTGGTCCGCCTCACCGCCGAAGGCATCATCAAGCAGCCCGGCATTGCTTACCTCGCGGTAACAGACACCGAAAAGACCGTGCTCACACTGGGCTCTCCTGCACCTGGCGCGGTCGTACGGGACTTCAAGCTGCTGCGAACCAACGAGGGCTACCAGGCATCCAAGGACGGCAACACCCAGATTGGCGCCTTGCAGGTCCAGATCGACCTCAAAGCCATTGAAAAGGAGTTGGCCGAAAAGTACCGCACCATTTTGTTCTCTAACTTCCTGCTCATTACTCTGGTGGCGGGCTTTGTTCTGGTGTTGCTCGACAAGCGCGTGATGAACCACCTGCGGCAAATCGCGCAATTCGTGGACTCGCGCGACACGGACAATCTGGACGAACCCTTGAATCTGCAGCGCATGCAGTTGGGTCGCCTGGGTCGGGACGAGGTACACATGCTGGCCACCGGCGTCAGCCGCATGCAGGGCAACCTGCGCAACGCCATCGACGACCTGCGCGAAGACATCCAGAAGCGCGAAGCCGCAGAGGCGGAAATCCTGCGCCTCAACCGGGACCTCGAAGACCGGGTTGCGCGACGTACCGAAGACCTGCGCCTGGCGCAGGCCTCGGCCGAACAGGTGCTGGACATGACCGAATCGGCCTACTGGAAAGTCTATCCAGGCGAGGACGAGGCCATCGGCTCCGTGCGGTTGGCGCGCCTGCTGGGACTTGATATCCGGGCTGACGGCCGGTATTCGACCCTTGAACACCTCTACAGCGCAGTGGAGGCCGCCGACCCGGACTACCTGAAACAACTGCGCCTGGCCATCGAACAGGTGGTCACTGGCAAGCAACAACACTTTGAAATCTCAGTGCCCTATCGCCAGCGCGACGGCTACATCATGTGGCTGCATATGGTCGGATGCCTGGGTCGAGACGCCGACGGACGCATGACCCTGAGCGGGTCCATGCAGGACATCACCCGCCGCAAGGCTACCGAATCAGCGTTGGAAGAAGCCCGCAAACTGGCCGAGTCCGCATCGCAAGCCAAGGCAGACTTTCTGGCCAATATGAGCCATGAAATCCGCACCCCGATGAATGCCATTTACGGCATGAGCCACCTGTTACAAAAGACCGAACTCAATGCCCGCCAGCGCGATTACCTGAAAAAAATCCAGCTCTCGGGCGAGCACCTGCTGGGCATCATCAACGACATCCTGGACTTCTCCAAAATCGAAGCGGGCAAGCTGTCGGTGGAGACCACGGAATTCGAGATCGACTCGGTACTGGAGAACGTGGCCAACCTGATTGGTGAAAAAGCCAGCGAAAAGGGGCTGGAACTGATCTACGACCTGGCCCCGGATGTGCCGTTTGTGTTGCGCGGCGACCCGCTGCGGCTGGGCCAGATCCTCATTAACTATGGCAACAATGCAGTCAAGTTCACCGAACGTGGCGAGATCAAAATCATTGTGCGGGTGCAAGAACGCACCGACCACGAAGCCCTGCTGTACTTTGCCATCCGTGACAGCGGCATTGGCTTGACCGAAGAACAAATCAGCCGCCTGTTTCAAAGCTTCGAACAGGGTGACGCCTCCACCACCCGCCGCTATGGCGGCACCGGCCTGGGTCTGGCCATCTGCAAAAATCTGGCGACCCTTATGCACGGCCACGTAGGCGTCGAAAGCGCACCCGACAAAGGCTCAACATTCTGGTTCACTGCACGGCTGGCTATCAGCCAGAGCCAACGCCGCAAACTCGTTCCCAGCAAGAACCTGAATGGCCTGCGTCTGCTGATCGTCGACGACAACGAAGCGGCCTTGCAGGCCCTGGCAGAAACGCTGGAGCAAATGACATTCAAGGTCGACAAGGCAGAGTCCGGACAGGCCGCCGTGGTGGCGGTACGCCAGGCCGCCGCACAAGGCCAACCCTATGCCATGGTGCTGGTGGACTGGCTGATGCCAGGCACGAATGGCATCGAAACCATCGCTGCGATTCGCGCACTGGACATTCACCCCATGCCGCAGGTCGCACTGGCCACGGCACATGGTCGCCAGGAGGTCATGCACCAGGCCGACGCCGCAGGCATTGACACCGTGCTCATCAAACCCATCAGCCCGTCCCTTTTGTTTGACGCCTTGATGCGCGCACTGGGCAACCCGGATGACGCGGGTACGACACGCGTGGTCAAGCCAGACATCAGCCTGGAGAATCTGACACCCCTGCGCGGCGCACGCATACTGCTGGCCGAAGACAATGCCATCAACCAGCAGGTCGCTATCGAAATACTCGTGGACGCCGGTTTCCACGTGGAGGTGGCAGACAACGGAAAGATTGCGGTCAGCATGGTCGAGTCAGGCCAGTACGACATCGTGCTGATGGACATGCAAATGCCCGTCATGAGCGGTCTGGAAGCCGCGCAGCTCATCCGCCGGCAAGCCCGGTTTGCCAAATTACCGATCATCGCCATGACAGCCAACGTCATGCAGGCCGATCGGCAGCGCTGCTATGAAGCCGGCATGGATGACTTCGTCGCCAAACCCATCGAACCGGACGCCTTGTTTCAAAAACTGGTCAAGTGGATTGCGCCCAGAGAACCCAGCCAGGGACTTCCCCGACCAACAGCAGCGCAAACCGTGCAGGAGTCACCGCGGGAGACACCCTTCCCGGCGCACATTGAAGGCATAGATATGGGGGTGGGACTGCGTCGCATGATGGGCAAGACGCAGCGTTACATCTCCATCCTGCGCAGCTTCTGCGAAACCAAGGACCATGCCGACCTGGAAATTCGCCAGGCCTGGGAAAGCGACAAAACACAAGACGCCATACGCATGGCGCACACAGTCAAAGGCCTGGCAGGTCAAATCGGTGCCAACGCCCTGGCAGAGCGAGCACAGGCCCTGGAGCGAGCACTGGAAGAGGGCGCCACGGCCGATACCACGGAGCAACTTCTCAACACATTCTCTCAAGCGCTTGCAACACAGGTTGGCGCCATCCTGGCCGCACTATCAGTTCCAGACAGCACCGTGCAGGACAGCGCTGCGAGCCCAAGCTCACCAGAACAGCGCGACGCGATTCTGCGCCAGCTTGCAGCCATGCTGGCAAATGACGATGCCAAGGCCGAGCGACTCATCGCTGACCACTCGGTCACGCTGATGGCTTGTATGCCCGAGCAGTTTCGGGCTTTGCGCCAGGCAGTGCGGGAATTCGACTTCGAACAAGCGCTTGCGCTGTTGCCGGCACAGGCTAAGATGCCGTGACTTGCCGCCATTGCCCATGACCCACCCGGACCCCAGCGTCACTCCACCCGCACCCAAGCCACTGGTCTTGGTGGTGGACGACGCGCCGCAAAACCTGTCGCTGATGGATGACCTGCTGTCCGACGACTACGCGGTCAAGGTAGCGCCCAACGGGCTGCGGGCACTCAAGATCGCCCGCAGTATCCCGGCGCCAGACTTGATTCTGCTGGACATCATGATGCCTGACATGGATGGCTATGAAGTCTGCCGCCAGCTCAAGGCAGACCCGCAAACTCAGGACATTCCGGTCATCTTTCTCTCGGCGAGAACCCAGTTGGCCGACGAGCACCTGGGTCTGACCCTGGGAGCGGTCGACTACATCACCAAACCCATCAGTCCGGCCATTGTGCTGGCGCGTATCAAGACCCACTTGGCGCTCAGGGCAGCAGCCGTCTTTTTGCAAGACAAGAACGCCTATCTGGAAGCCGAAGTGACCCGGCGCACGGAAGAGACCCGCCTGACCGAAGAGGCCACCATTCTGGCCATGACATCCCTGGCAGAGACGCGCGACAACGAAACCGGCCATCACATCCTGCGCACCCAGCGCTATGTACGGGCGCTCGCAGTCTCACTGAGGCACCACCCCCGCTTTTGCGCCTATCTGGATGACGAGATCATCGATCTGCTGTTCCGCTCGGCACCACTGCACGACATTGGAAAAGTGGGTATACCGGACCGCATTCTCTTGAAGCCCGGCAAACTCGATGTTGAAGAGTTTGACATCATGAAGACCCATACCACGCTGGGCCATGTGGCCATCGAGCGGGCCAAGGCCCGCGTGGGTCGCCCCATTGCATTCCTGGATATTGCGGGTGAAATCGCCTTATCCCACCAGGAAAAATGGGATGGGAGCGGCTATCCACAGGGTCTTGCGGGCGACGCGATCCCGGTATCGGCGCGACTGATGGCCGTGGCGGACGTGTATGACGCACTGATCAGCCGACGGGTCTACAAGGAAGCTTTTTCCCATGAACGCTCCGTTGCCATCATCGTCCAGGGCAGGGGCCAGCATTTCGACCCCGATATCGTCGATGCATTTCTGTCCATCCAGGATGCATGCCGTGCCATCGCAGAAGAGTTTTCCGACAGCGACGAAGACCTGGCCGAGCTCCAGGGGCGCATGCAAGCGCTATGACACGGCGCAAGGGAAACACTCTGCAACTGAAGGACTTTCGGCCGCGCTCCATCAAGACGCGGGTCACGCTGTTTACATTGTTGATTTTCATGGTCAGCATGTGGGCCGTTGCTTTCTATGCCAGCCAGATGCTGCGCAACGACATGCAGCGCGTGCTCGGAGAGCAGCAGTTCGCCCACGTCAGCGCACTGGCGGCGGTTGTCAACAATGACCTGCAAAACCGCGTACTCGCCTTGGAAGCGGTTGCATCTGGCATTGACCGTACAGCCATGGGCGACGCACGGGCGCTTCAGTCCCGTCTGGAGGGGCTGCCGGTTCTGCAATCGCTGTTCAATAGCGGCGTTTCGGTACTGGATGCCAATGGCGTCGCGATTGCAGACGCACCGCATGCCCATGGACGGCTTGGAGTCGATTACCGCGGTCTGGACTATATCGCCACCATATTGAAAGAGAACCGGCCGGTGGTCAGCGCACCTATCATCGGCCCCACGCTGAAGGCGCCAGGGGTCGGAATCGGCGTACCCATCCGCGACGGCCAGGGCGCGGTGCTGGGCGTCTTGGCTGGAGTGGTTCGGCTCGACAAGGAAAACTTCCTGAACAACACGATCCATAGCTTTCAGGGCAAAACCGGAGGCTATCTGCTGGTTGCCCCCCAACAACGCATTGTCATCACCGCCAGTGACAAAAGCCGGGTGCTGGAAGTGCTTCCCGCTGTGGGCGTCAGTCCCAGGCTGGATCGCTTTATACAGGGCTACGAAGGCTCCGATGTCTTCACGAACCCCATGGGCATCGAAGTTCTGGCATCCGCCAAAACGGTTCCCCTGACGGGATGGTACGTCGCCGCCATTCTGCCCACGGTTGATGCGTTTGCCCCGATCCGCGACATGCAGCAGCGCATGCTGTTGGCCACACTGGTGCTGACGCTGCTGACAGCAGCCCTGACCCGGTCGGCTCTGCGCCATGAGCTGTCACCATTGCTCGATGCCGCCAAAGCCCTCGCCAAATTGCCAACTGCTGGGCAAGCCGTACGCACTCTACCTATTGCCGAGCATGATGAAGTGGGTCGCCTCATTGGGAGCTTCAACCATTTGGTCCATACGATCAACCAGCGAGAGGAGGCCTTGAAAGACAGCGAGTCCCGCTTTCGCAATGTCATGGAACACATACCCGGGGTCGCGGTCCAGGGCTATGCCATGGATGGCACCGTCACTTTCTGGAACGCAGCGGCAGAGCAACTGTATGGCTACAGCCGTGCTGAAGCTTTAGGGGGCAATCTCCTGGAGCTGATCATCCCGCCAGAATTACGGGACGGCGTGTCTCGCGCCATGCAGCACATGGCACAAACCGGCGAACCCATCCCCGCCGGTGAACTTCTGTTGCAAACCTTGGATTCAACCGGTCGACGCAACAAGTTGGCTGAATCGTTCAGCAGGCGTTTCGTAGTTTAGGGTTTTCCTTGGACGTTCGTTGAGCTTTCGCGCCACTGCATTGAGTTGTGCCTGTGAGTACTGCGAGATATCGACAC
>CAINUX010000167.1 GCA_903853895.1 uncultured beta proteobacterium
GCACACTGCGCAGCTCGGCCAGTGTCTTGTCTTTGCCAATCAGCGCGTACTGGTAGACCCAGCCCACGCCGGTGGCGTCCGGCCCGATCTGTGGCGTCACGCCCTTGGGCATGCGCCCCGAGGCAAAGTTCAGGTACTCCAGCACCCGCGAGCGGGCCCAGTAGATGTCGGTGCCGTCTTCAAAGATGATGTAGACAAAGGACGCGCCAAAGAATGAGAAGCCGCGCACCACTTTCGACTTGGGCACCGACAGCATGGCCGTCGTCAGCGGATAGGTCACCTGGTCTTCCACGACCTGCGGCGCCTGGCCGGGCACCTCGGTGTAGACGATGACCTGCACGTCGGACAGGTCGGGCAGCGCGTCAATCGGCGTGCGCAGCACGGCAAAGATGCCCGCCATCACGATGAATAGCGTGGCCAGCAGGACCAGGAAGCGGTTGCGGCCGGACCAGTCGATGATGTTCGCGAGCATGGCTATTTCTTCACACTGGTGATGACCCATTCACCGCTCTGGCGCTCGACAAACTCAACCGCAACCTTGGCGCCGGGCTGCAGGTCTTTCAGCAGCGCGGCATGGGCCAGCTTGAATTCCATGGTCATGGCCGGCCATTTGAGGCTGGCCACGGCGCCATGGCTCAGCGTGACTGCGTTGCCCTTGGCATCTACGCTGTCCACTACTCCCTCGGCATGGTGGCTGATGGATGCTATTGATTTAGTAGCTTCTTGCTTAGTATCCACGAGGGCTGGAGCCGTATTTGATGCAGAACCAAAGCCGGCAAGCGCCGCCTTGAGGTTGCTCTCGGCATCGATCAGGAAGTTGGCGGATGTCACCACCAGCTCGCCTTCCTTCACACCTTCGCGCACCACCACATGGTCGTCGCTGCGCTCACCCAGCGAGACAGGGCGGGGCTCAAAGCGCCCGGCGGCGAGCTGCACCAGCACGATCTGGCGCGTGCCGCTGTCGATCACCGCCGACACCGGAACCGTCAGCACCGGACCCTTTGCCGATACCGGCAACTCCACCTGCGCGAACATGGACGGCTTGAGCAGCAACCCCGGGTTGGCCAGCTCCACGCGCACCGGCACGGTACGGGTCTCCATCTTTAACGTCGGGTAGACATAGGTGACCTTGCCCTCGAACAGCTTGTCGGGGTAGGCATTGATCTTGATGCTGGCCTTGCTGCCGTTTCGGACCAGACCGATGTCCTGCTCGGCCACATCGGCCACCACCCACACGGCCGAAAGGTCGGACACCTGGTACAGCGCCTCGCCGGGCATGAATCGCATACCCTGCACAGCCTTCTTCTCGGTCACGATGCCCGACACCGGCGAGCGAAAAGTCATGGTGCGCTTGCTCTCGCCAGAGGCCACCAAGGCCTTCACCTGCTCTTCGGAAATGTCCCAGTTCTTGAGCCGCTGCAAGGCCGACTCGACCAGCCGCGCCATGCCCAGCTGGGCCGGACTGTCCAAGCCCTTCAGCGATGCCACGCCCTGCGCCGCAATCGCATACTCGCGCTGCACCGACACCAGCTCCGGGCTATAGACCTCAAACAGCGGCTGTCCCTTGGCGACCGGCTGCCCGGTCACGTTGACATGCAGGCGCTCCACATAGCCTTCAAACTTGGGAGCGATCATGTAGATGCGCCGCTCATCGGTCTCCACGCGCCCTGCCGCGCGGATCGTGCGGTCCATGCTGCGCAGTTGGACAGCCTCGGTGCGCACACCGAGCTTTTGCACTTTGTCGGTACTGATCTTGATCTGGTTGCCGGTGGCTGGTTCATCGCCAGGCTCGGCGTCAAACACGGCAATGTAATCCATGCCCATCGAGTCTTTTTTGGGCACCGGCGACGTATCCGCCAGGCCCATGGGGTTGCGGTAGTACAGCAGCTTCGGCGCTTTTTTGGCCGGCTCGGCGGTGCCCGTAGCAGGCATGGCCGCAACCGGCGCTGGCGCGGCCTTGCCGGATTGCCCCAGCCAATACCCACCCCCCACGGCAGCTGCCAGGGCAAGCGCCCCCACAGCGATGGCTGCACCGGATTTCATAAGTCTTCCCCTAGTAGCCGTTCTATGTCCGCGAGTCGCATCTGTGCGTCGACTTGCGCCTTGAGCTGATTCAGCTTGGCCTGGCGGATCTGGCGCTGCGCATCCAGTAGCGCGGCGAAATCTCCCTTGCCGTTCTCATAGCCCGCCAAGGCGGCGCGCCAAGTCAGATCAGTCTGCGGCAACAGGCTGTAGACCGCCAAATGCTCGGTCTGCCGGGCAGCCTCCAGCGCGCTGAGGTTGTCGGCCAGCTCGGCTAACGCCTGGTTGGCCGCAGCCTCCTGGCGCGCGCGGGCGGCCGCCAGCATGGCCTCGGACTCGCGCTCCTGCGACTGCAAGGCACTGTCGCGGATCGGCAGGTTCACCTCCAGCATCAGGCCCCACTCCTTGACCGCGTTCTGGCGCTGCATGGCGCTGACACCCAACGTGAAGTCCGGATAGCGGCTCTTGTAGGCCAGGTCACGGGATTTCTCGGCAGACCGGACCCGCGCAGATTCCACAAAGAGTTGGGGGTTGGCACTGCGAAGCCGATCCGATAACGCAGCAAACTCCAGTTGGGACGGCGCCGGCACAGCCCGCAAACCCTGGGGCACGGCCAGGGCCGCATCCGCCGGGCGCCCCAGCAGCAAGTTCAAGCGCGACTGGGTTTGCCGCCACTCGTTCGCCAGGGCTACCAGTTCGCCCCGCATGGCGGTGTGCTCCACGTGGATGCGGGTGATGTCCTGCTGGGCTGAGAGTCCTGTGGCATAGCGCACCTGCAACACTTTCTCCAGTTGCAGCATCAGGTCCAACGATTCACCGACCAGGCGCTGGCTGCCCTGGATGAGATAGCGCTGGGCAAACACCGCCTTGATACGCGCGGCCAACTCTGACCAGGTTTGCCGGGCCCGCCCCTGCGCGCCGTCGGCCTCCAGTGTGGCGATGTCACGCTTGAGCGCACGCTTGCCGGACCATGGCAGGTCCTGCGTCAGCGTATAGGCGGTGGCACCCACATCGCTTGGCAGAACCGTTGCCCCCTGCTCGCCGCCCTTGGTGATGTCCTGCAGCTCCACCTTGAGCCGCGGGTCCATCAGTGCACCGGCCGGCAGCACCCGCTCGTTGGCCGCTTGTGCTTCGTGGCGCATGGCGCTGAATTCGGGGTTGCGCTCCCGGGCCAGTGCGAACAGGCTGTCCAATGTGCCACCCGGCACGGTTTCAGCTGGAGTCTGCGCCATGGCAGCAGCGGTCACAGCCAGGCTGGCCGCCAGCAAAAAAACGCGGAGCCTGGGTGTCATTTTGCCAACGCAATGGCCGTAACCGTCAAGGTGCCATTGGGCATTTCGGCGCGGAACTTCACCTTGTCGCCGACCTTGACTGTACCCAGCAGCGCCGACGTGCTGGCCTTGAACACCATGGTCATGGCCGGCATGTCGAGATTTTGGATGGGACCGTGCGCCAGCGTGATGGTCTGCGCCTTTGAGTCCAACTTCTTGACTTCGCCGTCGGTCAGGGGCGTGGTGGTTTGCGCCCACGCGCCGCCCGCCAGCAGGGCACTGAGCCCCAATGCGAAAAGGGCTGAAAGGGCTCTGGAGAATGGCATGGTCGGTGTCCTCAGTTGCATTGCTGTGAAGCAGTCTAGTCCGCCAAAGCCGCCGCCCGGATGACGACTCCATTACATTCCTGTCATGTAGCCTGCGGCATGGACCTACTCCGACCGCAACGCCTCCACAGGGTCCAACTGCGCTGCGCTGCGGGCCGGCAGTACACCTGCAGCCAAGCCAATGGCAATTGCAATACCCTCGGCCAACAGTACAAAGGTCAACGGTGTGTGCACCGGTAGCGCCGGTACTGCCAGGTGAATGACCTGGGCCAGGCCAAAGCCCAGCGCCAGGCCCATAACACCGCCAATGGCGGACAGGGTGACTGCTTCGCCCAGGAACAAGGCCAGGATGGTGCGCCGCGGCGCACCCAATGCCACCATCAGGCCGATCTCGCCAGTGCGCTCACTCACCGCAATGGTCATGATGGTGACAATACCCACGCCCCCCACCAGCAGCGAGATGCTGCCCAACGCGCCAACTGCCATCGTCAAGATATCCAGAATATTGGACAACGTGCGCAGCATGTCCTCCTGCGTGGTGATGGTGAAGTCTTCCCGTCCGTGGCGCGCCAGCAGACTGCTCTTGACGGCCGCCACAATGGTGGCAGCGGGCACGCCCTCTTCATACGCCAGGTCGATCTTCATCATGCCGTCGCGGTTGTACAGCTCCAGCGCACGCGCGGTGGGAATGTAGGCCGCATCGTCCAGGTCCACACCGAGAAACTGACCCTTGGCCTCCAGCACCCCAATCACCCGAAACTGCAGATTGCCCACGCGCACCCGCGCGCCCAGCGGGTTGGCGCTGCCAAACAATTCCGACTTCAGCTTGGAGCCCAGCACCACAAAAGCACGCGCGTTCTCCAGCGCTTCGTCCGGCAAGAACTGGCCGGTCTTGACCTTGATGCTGTAGACCTTGAGCATGTCGGCGCCTACGCCATTGACCGTGGTACGGCGGATGCGCCCATTGCCCCCCACTTCGGTGTTGCCCCAGACTCCGGCGGTCATGCCGGTCACGTAGGGCAGGCTGCGCAACATGCGCGCGTCGTCCAGCGTGAGCGGGCGAACGGAGGACGGAATGCCCGTGGGAGCCGGGCCCGAGGTTTTGACCTTGCCCGGTGAAATGCTGGCGATATTGGTGCCGAACTGCGTGAACTCGGCCAGCACAAAACGGTGAATCCCCTCTCCGATTGAGGTCAACAAAATCACCGATGCAATGCCCACGGCAATACCCAACAAGGTGAGGAAACTGCGAAGCCGCTGCGCGGTGACGGCGCGCAGGGCCAGGCGGGTAGCATCGGAGAACAACATCGTGTTATCGCTTCGACAAGGCCTGCACCGGGTCCAGCTGCGCAGCGCGGCGCGCGGGCAGCACGCCAAACAGAATCCCCGTCACCAGTGCCGTAGCCAGACCAGCAAAAACCGCCCAGTCCGGGGGGTAGGCCGGAAACGTCGGGTACAGCTGGCGAATCAGCGCGGCCGCCAGTTGCCCCAGCACATAGCCCACCACGGCCCCGGCCAGCGACAGCATGGTGGCCTCGGTCAGGAACACCAGACGAATGCCACCGCCCGTGGCGCCCAGGGCCTTGAGCAGCCCAATCTCGGCTGTGCGCTGGCTCACCGAGACCAGCATCACGTTCATTACCAGAATGCCGGCTACGGCCAGGCTGATGGCGGCAATGCCCGCCACACCCAGCGTCAGCGCGCCCAGCAAGCGGTCGAAGGTCGCCAGCACGGCGTCCTGCGTAATCACCGTGACGTCCTGCTCGCCTTCGTGGCGCAGCCTGATGATGTCGGCCACCTGTGCCTTGGCGGCTTCAATGGCGTCGCGGCCATTGGCCTCGACCAGGATGCGAAACAGGGTGTTGCTGTTGAACATGGCCTGCGCCAGGGACACCGGTACAAACACCAACTCGTCGGTGTTCATGCTCAGGCCCTGTCCGCTCACCGCCAGCACACCCACAATGCGAAAGCGCCGGTCGCCAATGCGCACCAACTGACCCAACGCGGGTTCGCTGCCAAAGATCTCGTCGCGGACCTTGGCGCCGATCACGGCCTCACTGGCGCCACGACTCCAGTCTCCGGGTGCCAAGAAACGCCCCTGGGCCATGGCCATGCGGCGAATGTCCAGGTACTGTGAAACCGTGCCAGCAATCATCACTTCGCGCAGTTTTCCGCCGGCACTGATCTCCGACGTGCCCACCGCCAAGGGCGCCACTTTGGCTACTGCGCTGGCACGTTGCAGCGCCTGCGCGTCATCAATGGTCAGGTCCCGCGTGGTGTTGGTGATGGCGTTCCCAGGGCTGAAACCACCGGTCTGCGAGCGCCCCGGCAACACAATCACCAGGTTGCTGCCCAAACTGGAGAACTCGTTCATCACATAGCGTCGGGCACCGTCGCCCAACGCCGTCAGCACCACTACCGCGGCCACGCCGATCGCCATGGCTAGTACCAGCAGCCCTGCACGCAGCGGGTTGCCGGTAGCGGCGTCCCGAGCGAAACGGATCAGGTCGGCGTAGCGCATCGCAGATCCTGCTTAACCGCACCATCTTCCATCAGCAACTGTCGATGTGCGCGTGCGCCCAACGCGCCGTCGTGGGTGACCATGATCAGTGTCACGCCGGTTGCGTTGAGCCCCTCCAGCAGGCGGATCACTTCCTCGCCGGTGGCGCGGTCCAGATTGCCGGTGGGCTCGTCCGCCAAAATCATGGCCGGCTGCATGATGGTGGCGCGGGCAATGGCTACGCGCTGGCGCTGGCCGCCCGAGAGTTCATCGGGCCGGTGGTCGGCGCGGTTCTCCAGTCCGTAGTCTTTGAGCGCCTGCCTGACACGCACCGCACGCTGTGCCGGAGCCAAGCCTGCCAGCACCATGGGCAGGGCAATGTTCTCTGCCGCCGTCAGGCGTGGCACCAAGTGGAAGCTTTGAAATACAAAGCCGATGCGCTGGCTGCGCACCCGCGCCTGCTCATCGGGCGACAGGGTGGTCACATCGCGTCCTTCCAGGCGGTACAGGCCCGTGTTCGGTCGGTCCAACAGGCCCAGCAAATTCAGTAGCGTGGATTTGCCCGAGCCAGATGGTCCCATCACTGCCACATATTCGCCCGCCGCAATCGACAGATTCAGGTTGCGCAACGCGTGCACCTCGGAGTCGCCAAGGTGGAACACCCGCTCGATGCCGGCCAGCTCGATTTGCGCGGGACTGGAGGCACTCATTTCTTGGCTTTGTCGTCAACCACAAACGCCGCGCCGGGCTTGACGCCCTCGCGCTCAAGCGAGGTCACCACCTTGTCACCGGCGGCCAAACCTTCGAGTATTTCGGTGAACTCCCAATTGGCCAGCCCGGTCTTGATCTTGCGCTCCTGCAGTGTGCCGTCGGCACCGGCCACCAGCACGCGACCGCCTTCCTGCAACGCCGACGTCGGCACGCGCACCACACTGTCCCGAACAGCCAGCACCACTTCCACGTCGGCGCTGTAGCCGACCAGCAGATGTGGCGGCGATTTGTCGGTATCCAGTGTGGCCTCGATGTCCACGGTGCGGGCCTGTTTTTCGACCGCCGACACGTAGGGCGCAACCCGTTTGACCTTGCCCGCGAACGACTGCTTGGGCAATGCGTCAAAACTGATGCGAACCACCTGCCCGGCGCTGATCTTGGGGGCGTCCACCTCGTCCATGGGCGCGCGCACGTACAGGCAGGTGTCGTCGATCAGGTCAATGGCCGGGGGGGTGGGCACGCCGGGTGGCGAGGGCGTGGAGTACTCCCCCACCTCGCCCACGATCTTGGCCACGGTGCCGGCAAACGGCGCATACAGCACGGTGCGCTTTTGCTCCACGCGCGTGGCATTGACCCTGGCCTGCGTCTGGGCCACATCGGCTTTGGCGGCGTCACAGCCGGCCTGGCGGGCCTGGGCATCAGCACGGGCTTGTTCGTCCCGCGAGCCTGATACAAAGCCTTGCTTGAACAGGGAGGTCTGACGTTCGGCTTCGCGCTCGGCATTCGCGGCCACCGTGCACGCTTCCACCACCCGTTTGCGCGCCGTCTCCACCTGGGTCATGGCCAATGCGCTTTGGGCTTGCTGGTCGTCGTTCCACAGCTTCATCAGCAACTGGCCCTTCTGAACCTTGTCGCCCTCCTTGACGGCCAGCACCTCGATGCGCCCGCCCATGGTGGCCGACAGCTTGGTGCGCATACAGGCCTCAACCGTGCCGGCGCGGGTGTTGGCGATGCTGGACTCGACCTTGCCCTGGTCAATGGTGGCGAGCAGCACGGCAATGGGCTTGGGGCGCTTGGCCCACCAGACCGCTCCACCCAGCAGGCAGACAACAAGCAGGGCAAGCAACAGACGGCGGATCAGGGTGGCGGACATGCGGAAATCTTCAGGCGTGGTGGAGCGTCCATTCTAGGGCGCAGCCCCGCGGCCGACTTGACATGACGCAACCCCCGGGCACCAGAAAAGACTGCACCGCCCACGCATTGGAAGCACAGATAGCTACTATATTTATAGCACTAAAATCAGTATTTACGAGGGCTACGGCCCAATTTCTCGTATGACCGGATCACATCAGGCTGGTGGTCTTGTCCAGCGCAATGGCGGCGTCCAGCGCGTCCAGCAGTTCCTTGCGCACCTTGCGCTTGGTGTTTTTATGCGCTGCCATGTTGAGCTTCTTCAGCTGCTGGGCCACTTCGAGTGCCGTCGGCATCAACTGCTCAGGCGCAACCACCTGGTCCAAAAACCCGGCCTGCAGGGCACCCTGCGGTGTGAACATCTCGGCATTGATGACAGCGCGCGGGAAGGCTGGCTTGGTCAGCCGATCGCGCGCAATAGCGATGCCCACGTGGTGCATGGTCATGCCAATCTTGACTTCGTTAAGGCCGATGGTAAATGGGCCTTCCACGCCGATGCGGTAGTCCGCCGACAGCAGCACAAAAGCACCCTTGGCCACGGCATGGCCAGTGCAGGCCACGATGATCGGTTGTGGGTGCGCCAGCATGCGCCGCGCCAGGGTCGAGCCTTCGGCCACCAAGTTGATGGCGTTCTGCGGGCCGGACATCATGACCTTGAGGTCGTAACCACCACTGAGAATGCCGGGCTGGCCGGTGATGATGACCACCGCACCGGCGGCTTCCGCCTGGTCCAGGCCGTGGTTGAAATCAGCAATCAAATCGTGTGAAAAAGCGTTCACTTTGCCGTTGTTCAGGGTCAAGGTGGCAACGCCGTCTTCCAGGCTGTAGCTAACCAGTTCGGTCATGGTGGGGTTCCCGCTAAAAACAAGACGGTCAGTCTAACCGCAGCGAAGCCCGGCGGCCCGGGCAGGCTCCCCTCAGTGCGTCGCCAACAGCACAGCATCCCGCGCCGCCTGCAGCCGCGCGTCGCCAGTGCCGGCAATGCGGACATGGGGCCAGGCCCACTCAGACAGTGCGCGTTCGATGCGCGCGTGCACAGCGGCGCGAACCACTGCACCGTCACGCTGAAGACCGTCCGCAACCCAGGGAAGGTCGGGCTCTAGCAGCAGCGTCAGGGCATAGCGTGCATGCAAGCCGTGGGCCTGCGGGTAGAGCGAAGCATCCCCAAAAACACAGTCGCTATAGATGGCCGTCAACAAGGGTGCCGTGTCGCAAAACACCAGATGGCGCTGCTGCTGGCGGGCGGCCACCAACGCAGCCGCCTCCAGGCGAACCTGCTGCTCCAGAATATGCAACTGTTCGCAGCGGTCTGGCGTGCGGCCTTGCTGCTCTGTAAAAGAGCGTAAGTACTCCGGCACCCACAAGCCGCCCATCTGCGTGGCCAGTGCCTGTGCCAGTGTGGTCTTGCCGGTGCACTCGGCACCAATCAGACAAATGAGGCGGGGGGCCATGTCGGCTGCCTTTCTAAACAGTTGGGGTCAGCGCGCATCGCTGCGTGAGTGGTCTGACCCGCAAGGTCTCAGAACTCCACCGTGACCCGGGCCCGCACAGTGCGTGGTGTGGAAGGGAACAGGTAGGTGCCACCCCAGTACTGCGTGGGGGCCTCGCGCCAGTAGTTGCGGTCAGTCAGGTTTTCCACGTTCAGGCTCCACTGCGTGGCTTTGCCCGTCAGGCGGTTCTGGTAGCGCAAGCCTGCATCCAGTTGCCAGGCGGCAGGCAGGGCAACCGCGCCATCGGCGGTCACGGCCTTGCCACTCTCGGAGGTCAGCAGGCCACTGATGGACAGGCCAGACACGGCGGCGATCTTGTAGTCGGCAAACAGCGAGGCCTTGGTCTTGGGCACATTGGTGACCTGCTGACCGACCAGGCTGGGGTCCACGGCGGCGGTGTATTTGGCATCCAGCAGGGTCAGGCTGGCTTGCAGGGACAGTTGCGTGTCCATCTGGCCCACGGCCGAGAGCTCCACGCCGCGGTGACGCGCGGTCTTGCCACCCGCCACGCGCAGTGGAATTCCGCTGACCGTGGCCTGGTCATCCGCAAAGGGTTTGTCAATGTTGAAGGCGGCAGCGGACACCAGCACGCGCGGGTGGGCTTGCCACTTGACACCCAGCTCGGTCTGCTCGCTCTTCAGTGCCGGCAATACCTGGCCCGCATTGACGAACTTGTTGGGGCGGTTGGGCACGGCTTCCAGTTCGACGCCCTGGCCCCAGGACGCGTAGAGCATGGTGCTGGCCACCGGCGACCAGGACAGGCCGGCCCAGGGAGTGGTCACGGTCTGCTCGAAGGCAACGGCGCGCGAGCCGTCGCTGCGTGCGCTCGAACGGGTCAGGCGCGAGCTGCGCAGGCCGACAAAGCTCTGCACGCTGTTGGTCAGGTCGCTCACCAGGGAAGCCGATGCGTCCAGGGCGCGTTCACGGCTGTTGGTATTGAGGTCCAAGGCCGATCCGTCACCGGGCAGCGCCACGGGCGTGTTGATGTTCGTGGTGCCGGCCCAGTTGTAGGCCTGCGTGGGGTTGAGTTCGGTGTTGGCGTTGCGGCCACTCAAGTCCAGGCTGACGCGGTGCTGCACACCCAGGGCCGAGAGCTTGCCCTGCAGTTTGGCATCCCAGGCCCATGTGCTGCGCGCTTCGTTCTCGCTGCGGTAGTCGTACACATCCACGTCGCCATTGGCACACAGGCCGGGGTACACATAGTTGGGGCCTGTGCTGCAACCGTCGGGGAAGGCCAGGCGGTCCTGTATGACAGTGCGCTGCGTGCCCAGGCCCAGGCGGGCCTTCCAGTCGGCATTGATCTGGTGGTCGATGGCGAACTGGGCGTTGGTGCTGGTGGCCTCAAAGGGCTGGGACCAGCTCTGGTTGTTCAGGTTAAGGCGCGAATAATTGCTGGCGGGCAGCGTGTCGGCCACGCCATCACTATTGGTATCCAGCAGGCCCAGGCCAGGAACGGAGGGCTGCTTCTTGTGGTGGTATTCCAGGTCGGCAGAAATCTCGGTGCCGGGAGCCAGGTTGGTGGCCAGCGCCACGCTGGCAAATTCGCGCTTGCCATCGGCGCGGTCGAACACCGTGTGCAGGTCTTCTGCCACCAGATTCACCCGCACGCCCGTCGCGCCCCAGCCGGTATTGCTGTCCAGGTGCACCTTGCTGCCGCCATTGCCATCCGCACCCACCGCCACGGTGGTGAACGCATCGCGCTGCGGCGTCTTGGTCACAAAGTTGACCAGACCGCCGGGTGCCGAAACGCCAGACTGCAAGCCGGCCACGCCCTTGAGCACTTCCACGCGCTCCTTGTTCTCCATGGCGATGGGGGCATAGTTGGAAATCGGCAAGCCGTTGCGCAGGAAGTTGGTGCCCGCATCCAGCAGGAAGCCGCGCACCGACAGGCCCTCGACGTAGCCAGTAGTGTTGTAGCTGTCGGCCAGCGAGGCGTCGAGCTTGATGGCCTGCGACAGGCTGCTGCTGGCCGTTGCAGCCAGCAGATCGGCGCCCAGCACGGTGATGCTTTGTGGCGTCTTGGCCAGCGTTTGGCCGAAGCCGCCCACGTCGGTGCGGTCGATGTCCAGTACCGGCGCGGCCTTGGCGGTCACGGTCACGCCTTGCAGACTTTGGGATGGTGTGGTGGTTTGCGCCCAAGCAGGGGCAGCAAACAACAGAGCCAGCGCCGCAGCGCTGGGAGACAGCTTCAGATTCAGACGGGTTGCCATCGATTTTTCCTTTGTTTCGACGGCAGGGGGGTGCAGACACACCATGGCGCACCCAGCAATGGGAGCCACGGCATTTCAATCACGCTTCCCTGCGCAAGTATTACCTTGATCAAGTTCCAGGGTGTTATCTCAGCCGACCGTCTCACGACAGCCAGCACCCCTAGCGTTTACAGAGCGGCGTTATGCCGCGCTGCGGGTTGAATTGTAAGTGCCTTGCTGCCCGGTACCGGTCAGCCAGTTCAGACCTTTCGCCGTTAAGTGAGGATCATGTCCCTTCTTCACCCCTTTCTCCAAGTGACTATCACCCTGCGACAGGCGCTGTTTGCGTGGCTGCTTGCGGGTCTGGCGCTGGCCGCCACAACCAGCGTGGCCTGGGCTGAACCTCTGGCACATGCGGGCCTCGTGACCGATGTGGTGGGCACCGCGTGGGTACTGGACCCCAACACCCGGACCTGGGCCCCGCTGCAGCGCGACCAGATGGTTGCCCAAGGTGACCAGTTGCGCACCGCCCCCCTCTCACGCGTGACGCTGCGCGTGGGCTCCAGCACGCTGTGGCTGGACGCGCAAACCGAACTGTTCGTGCTGCAAATGAATGACGCCGCGTTTACGCTGCGCCTGCTCGCGGGCGATATGGCCCTGCGGTTGCGCGACGCGCAGGCGGCGCGGGCGACCCGCGTCCAAACCCGCGAAGGTGTGGTCAGCCAGCCCATGGAAGGCCTTATCCGTATTGCGCAGGGCAATCGTGTGACCCGCGTGGGCGTGTTGCAGGGCCGCGCCCAGTTTGACTCCGACCCCGGCGCGCCCCTGCAACGCGCATGGCTGCGCGAAGGTGAGCAAGCCGGGTTTGTGTGGGACGAGTCTGCCCGCATGGAACGCGAGCCACCGAGCCACGACAGCTTCAGCGCCTGGTTCATCAACGGCGATCTGGTGGAAAGCGGCCTGGCTCCGCAGCACGCCGATGCCTACTTTGTGCCTCGCGAAATGGCTCCGCCAGAGAATCCGCCGCGTTACGAAAGCCGGGGGACAACCGTCATAGAGATGGGCCGCATCTGGATTCCCACGCCGACTGTGCGGGGATGGGAGCCGCGTCGTCGCGAAGTGGTTCCGCGCCCGCATCAGTACCCGCAGCCTCAACCTCAGACGCAACCACCACCGGATGTGCACAAGCCACGACCACACCATGAGCAGCCCGCGCCTGTAGTGACGCCCGTTCCTCGCGCCACACCCCCTCCAGCGCAGACAGCGCCCGTAGCACCCGCTGCGCCCCGGCCCGCCGCACCCACAGCGGATGAAACGCGCAACAAACCGCGCCACCACCCCAAGCTCGACAACCCGGACCGCGAATCGCGCAAGCCGAATTTCTAGTGATCGCAGCGGTGGTGCTCAGGTCCGATCGATCTTCCACTCCAACGCCACCGAGGTCGTGGTCTTAACCACGCCATCGAAGTTGCCCATTTCATCCAGCAGCGTATTCATGCGCAGGGCCGACTCGGCGCGCAACAGCACCACATAGTCAAACTCGCCGCTCACCGCGCAGAGCTGGCGCACTTCGGGCATGCGCGACAGCTGGCGCACCACATCGCGTCCGGCCTTGGGTTGTACGGTGATGCCGACAAAGGCCTGCAGGCCCAGGTCGCGCAGGTCCTGGCCCAAGCGCACGGTGTAACCGGCGATCACGCCCTCGCGCTCCATGCGGCTCAGGCGCGCCAGCACCGTGGTGCGCGCGGTGCCCAGTTGGCGGGCCAGGTCGGCGGTGGACGCCCGGGCATTGGCCTGCAGCAGGGCTAGCAGGTCGCGGTCCAGCTGGTCGCGCAGTGCGTTGTGGCTGCGTTCGACTGCCACGACGCTGGAAGGCGGTGAGGGCGTTTTCACGGCCACGGACTTGGCTGGCTTTGGGTTTGATGCGGGTTTGGTGCGGGTACTCATAGGAGTTCCAAAAGGAGTGCTGAATACGTTTCGTCCGCATAATATGACATAACGTCCGATTTTACTTAACTTTCGTCTACCAGTCCGGTTATTTCGTCCGCATCAGCACCTAAACTTCTGCCATCAATAACCAAAAGCAGGAGATTTTCAATGCGTGTAGTTCTGATGGGTGCGGGCCATATTGGCCAAACAATTGCAACGCTGTTGTCCGGTTCGAAGGACTACCAAGTCAAGGTGGTGGACCGCAGTGCAGACGCACTGAAGAAGCTACAGCACTTGCCGCTAGAAACCGCTTTGATCGACACCTCAGACGCCGTCGCACTGCGCGCCGCGCTCAAAGGATTTGATGCGGTGGTCAACGCCCTGCCCTACCACCTGGCCACCATGGCTGCTGCACAGGCGCTGGAGGCGGGCTGTCACTACTTCGACCTGACCGAAGACGTAGGCGCTACGCGTGAAATCATGCGCTTGGCCGAAGGCGCCAAGACAGCCTTCATGCCCCAGTGCGGGCTAGCACCGGGCTTCATTGGCATTGTGGCCCACCACCTGAGCAAGAAGTTCAGCAAGCTGCACGAAGTCAAAATGCGCGTGGGCGCCCTGCCCGCCTTTCCCACCAACTCCCTGAAGTACAACCTGACCTGGAGCGTGGACGGCCTGATCAACGAATACTGCCACCCCTGCGAAGCGATTCGCGACGGCCAGATCATCGAGGTGCTGCCGCTCGAAGGCATGGAGCATTTCTCTCTGGACGGCACCGAGTACGAAGCCTTCAACACCTCGGGCGGCCTGGGCACCCTGTGCGAAACGCTCAAGGGAAAGGTGCAAAACCTGGACTACAAGACCGTGCGCTACCCCGGCCACTGCGACATCATGAAGATGCTGCTGCAAGAGCTGGGCATGCAGTTCGACCAGGAGAACCTGAAGAACATACTGCGCAACGCCATCCCGCTGACCATGCAGGACGTGGTGCTGGTGTTTGTCACCGTCAGTGGTGAACGCGATGGTCAACTGGTGCAGGAAGTGTTTGCCCGCAAGATCTTTGCAGACCGCAACGAGCAGGCGCCGCTCAGCGCCATCCAGATCACCACCGCAGCCGGCATCTGCGCGGCGGTGGATTTGTTCCGTGAGGGCAAGCTGCCGCAGTCTGGCTTCATCCGCCAGGAACAGGTAGAGTTGCCCGCATTCTTGGCCAACCGCTTTGGCAGCGCCTACCAGCAGTCGCGCCAGGTTGAGTCCATTGGTTAAATTTTTGCGGAGCAACCATGCCAAACACACCACCTACCGTTCATAGCCTGCTGGCGTCCCTGGGCGTACCCGATCAAGCCTACCAGGGCGGCAACCTGCCATCGTGTTCGCCCATTGACGGCCGTGCACTGGGCCTGGCGCATGCAACACCGTTCAATGAGGTCGCCACCGTTATCGCCCGCGCACATGCCGCACAACAGACCTGGCGCAGCGTACCCGCACCCCAGCGCGGCGAGCTGGTCCGCCTGCTGGGGGAGGAGTTGCGCACCCACAAGCAGGCTCTGGGCACGCTGGTGTCGCTGGAGGCCGGCAAGGTGCTGTCCGAAGGCCTGGGTGAAGTGCAAGAGATGATCGACATCTGCGACTTTGCGGTGGGCCTGTCGCGCCAGTTGTACGGCCTGACGATTGCGTCCGAGCGCCCCGGCCACCGCATGATGGAAACCTGGCACCCGCTGGGTGTAGTGGGCGTTATCACCGCCTTCAACTTCCCCGTCGCCGTGTGGGCCTGGAATGCGGCGCTGGCCCTGGTGTGTGGCGACACCGTGGTGTGGAAGCCGTCCGAAAAAACTCCGCTGTGCGCGCTGGCCGTACAAGCCGTGTTCGACCGTGCCTGCCAACGCTTTGGTACGGAGCGCACCGCCAATCTGTCGCAATTGCTGATGGGCCGCGCCGATGTCGGCCAAGCTCTGGTAGACCACCCACAGGTGGCGCTGCTGTCGGCCACCGGCAGCACACGCATGGGCCAGGCCGTGGGGCCGCGTGTGGCGGCACGCTTTGGCCGCAGCCTGCTGGAGCTGGGCGGCAACAACGCCATCATCGTCGCGCCCTCGGCCGATCTGGACATGGCCGTGCGTGCCGTAGCCTTTGCCGCCGCCGGCACGGCTGGCCAACGCTGCACCACGGCCCGTCGCCTGATCGTGCACACCTCCATCCACGCCGATCTGGTGTCCCGCCTGACCCGCGCCTTTGCCAGCTTCACGATAGGTTCACCGCTGGAAGACGGCACGCTGGTGGGGCCACTGATTGATGGCGCCGCGTTCGACGCCATGCAGTCCGCGCTGCAGCAGGCCAAGGCGCAAGGCGGTGTCGCAGCCGGCGGTGAACGGGTGTTGCAAGACCGCTTTCCCGACGCCTACTACGTGCGCCCGGCGCTGGTGCAAATGCCCGCGCAGACCGAGGTGGTGCGGCATGAAACCTTTGTACCTATCCTGTATGTGATGCAGTACACCGACCTGGCGCAGGCTATCGCACTCAACAACGACGTGCCGCAGGGTTTGTCGTCATCCATCTTCACCACCGATGTGCGTGAGGCCGAGCAGTTCATGTCGGCAGCCGGCTCGGACTGCGGCATTGCCAACGTCAACATTGGCACGTCGGGCGCGGAGATTGGCGGCGCCTTTGGCGGTGAGAAGCAGACGGGTGGTGGACGCGAGTCGGGGTCCGATGCCTGGAAGGCCTATATGCGCCGTGCGACCAACACGGTTAACTATTCGCGGGAGCTGCCACTGGCGCAGGGAGTGCGGTTTGAGTTGACGTAATCCGGGCGGTTTGCTACTGATCTAGTAGCTGTCTGTTCTTATTCCACGAGGGCTAGCGGAATATTTGACTCCACGAAACGGTGCAAATGCGCCAAGTGCAACCGGTCCGGGGCATTGTCTGAGCATCACTCCCGCCGCCCCGGCCGTTCCATGGCGACTTCGGACAGGTTAAAGCCCAACTTCTCGTAGAAGGCGCAGACACCTGTCCGTCCGGCGCGAAGCACCCAAGTCATTTCCGGCTTCTCGCCCATGGCGCTCCTGACCAAGGCCGTTCCGATACCTTTGCCTCGGTGTTTTTCAGCCACCACGACCATCGAGATGTAACCATTGAAAATACCATCAGTCAGTGCCCTGAGAAAGCCAATGACTTCTTCGCCCTCTAAGGCTACGAGCGCAATTTGCGATCGACTGACCAACTCAGCGAATATCTGTGGATCAGCGACGCGTTTACCCCAGCGATTTGCCAGAAGCAGCGCGCGGGCAGCTTCAACTTCAGTGGGTTGGATAGCGCGGACTTTCATGGTTTTTGATACCCAGTTTGATATCGAATGGCGAATCTCCCGACAATTGCAGTTTATCCCCGTCAGAGAGAAGACGTCGTCCGGACGGCGAGCGGATTTTCGACGTGGAAATTCGTGGCATCAGGGTATTGCATTGAGTCGCGCTATGCTGGCGGCCTTGCCCACGCAGTCTCCACCAGCAGCTGCGATTTGCCTTACGTCAAAAGGAGTTTTCCCTTGAACCACCGCGCCTCAACACCCCTGGTGCTGTCCCTGCTCACGCTCACGCTGCTGGCGGCCCTTGCCGCGCAGGCTGCACAGCCGACCCGCACCAGCCAGGCCGACCTCATCAAGCAATCCACCCCCAGTGACTGGCGCCGCCTCGACCCAGAGAACACCCTGGTCATGGAGATCAACGACCAGCAAGTGATCCTGGAGCTGGCGCCACGCTTTGCGCCGAAGCACGCGGCCAACATCCGTACCCTGGCGCGCGAGGGCTACTACACCGGCTCGGCCGTGGTGCGGGTGCAGGACAACTACGTGACGCAGTGGGCCGATCCGGCGGATGAGGAAAAAGAGAAGGACAAGGTCAAGCCCTTGGGCACGGCGCAAGCCAGTTTACCGGCCGAGTTTTCGACTCCGTTCAAGGGCTTGCCGATCACCAGGTTCACCGACCCCGACGGTTGGGCACCTGTCAGCGGCTTTGTCGATGGCCTGCCGGTGGCTGCCGACTCCGCCAAAAACAAGGCCTGGCTGGCCCACTGCTACGGCATGGTGGGCGCAGCGCGCAGCACCAAGCCCGACAGCAGCAACGGCACCAGCCTGTACGCCATCAACGGCCAGGCGCCGCGGGCGCTGGACCTGAACATCACCGTGGTGGGGCGCGTGGTCAAGGGCATGGAGGTGCTGTCGTCACTGCCGCGCGGCCCCGGCGCCATGGGTTTTTATGACAAGCCCGAGCACTACGTGCCCATCACCCGCGCCCGTGTGCTGGCTGACATGCCGGCAGCGGAGCAACCCACCATTGAGATCATGCGCACCGACACCGCCACCTGGCGCAAGCTGGTGGAAGCCAGCCGCCACGCCATTGGTGGCTGGGCCGTGCGCAGCGCCCTGCACAGCAACATCTGCAACCGCTCGGTACCGACGCGCGCCATCGCCAGTCCTGCCGCATCCTGAGTGTGCGACTTGGCGCCTTTACCCCCCAACATCACCCGAGACAACGCATGATTTCACCCGCACTGACCACGCTGAACGCGACCTTCAAGCGCCTGCACCACTTCAGCCACCTGTCCTCCATTGCCAGCTGGGACCAGGCCGCCATGATGCCTGCCAAGGGCAACGAGGCGCGTGCCGCCGCCATGGCCGAGCTGCAGGTGTTGATGCACCAGACGCTGACCGACCCCGCGCTCAAAACCCAGTTTGCCGAGGCGGCGAAGGCCGAGTTGGCCGACGCCGACAAAGCCAGTCTGACCGAGATGCAGCGCGAGTGGGCCTTGGTCAACCGCCTGCCACAAGACCTGGTCGAGGCCCAAAGCCTGGCCAGCGCGCGCTGTGAACACGCGTGGCGCACGCAACGCAAGGCCAACGACTGGCAGGGATTTCTGGGCAATTTCCGTGCAGTCGTTAGGCTGGCCCGGCAAGAGGCAAAGTTGCTGGCGGACGCAACCGGCACCAAGCCTTACGAAGCCCTGATGGACAAGTTTGAACCCGGCATGTCGGAAGGCGCTATCACCAAGCTCTTTGGTGACGTCAAAACCTGGTTGCCGGACCTCATCAGCAAGGTCATCGCCAAGCAGCAGAATGAAACCGTGTTGGCCGCAACCGGCCCCTTCGCCATCGACCAGCAGCGCGCGCTCGGCGTGGAGGTGATGGCCCTGCTGGGCTTCGACTTTGAAGGCGGACGGCTCGACATTTCCACCCACCCGTTTTGCGGCGGTGTGCCACAAGACGTGCGCATCACCACCCGCTACAACACGGCCACGTTCGCACCCAGCCTGATGGGCATCATCCACGAGACCGGCCACGCGCGCTACGAGCAGCGCCTGCCGCGCGACACGCTGCACCTGCCGGTGGGGCGCGCCCGCTCCATGGGCATACACGAGAGCCAGAGCCTGTCGTTCGAGATGCAGCTGGCCCGAAACCCGGCCTTCTTGCAACTGATCGCGCCGCTGGTCAAAAAGCATCTGGGCGACCAGGCCGCCTTTGACGCGGCCAATCTGGCACGCATGATCACCCGCGTGCACCGCGGCTTCATCCGTGTGGACGCCGATGAGCTGACCTACCCGGCCCACGTGATCCTGCGCTTCGAGATCGAGCGCGCACTGATTGCGGGCGAAATCGAGGCCGAGGACATTCCCTCGCTGTGGGCCGACAAGATGCAAAGCTATCTGGGCGTGGACGTGGCCGGCAACTACGAGAACGGCTGCATGCAGGACATCCACTGGCCCATGGGCATGTTTGGCTACTTCCCCAGCTACACACTGGGCGCCATGTACGCCGCGCAGTATTTCGCCACCATCCGCAAGCTCCACCCCGATATGGACGCGCGCATTGCCAGTGGCGACCTGTCACCGGTGATGGACTGGCTGGACGCCAACATCTGGAGCCAGGCCAGCCGCTGGTCCACCGACGCACTGGTGACCCGCGCCACTGGTGAACCGCTGAACGCCAGCCATTTCCGCAAGCACCTGGAGGCGCGTTACCTCGCGACCTGACGCGCCTTTTTCCGGGGTTGACTCGCTACTGCAGGCTGTCACAGTCCGCGCCACCGGTCAGACGCACCTTGAGCGGCGTGGAGGCGCCTTCCTGGTATCTGCTCCAAACAGTCTCGGAGACGTTGCAGGTCCAGGTCTTGCCGCCTGAGGCCAGCGTCAGCACATAGTTCTCCCGTCGCGTGCCTTCCCTCTCGGAACCCAGTGCGCCCATGCCACCGCCCAGGAAGTTGGCGTTCAGATTACTAACCATGGGCCAGACGGGCATCAAGGCATTTTGGGTGTCGGCCTTCAGCGTGCGCACACTGCGCCAGCGGTTCACCTGGTAGCGGCAGCGGTCGTCGTACACCGGCTCGGCCCGGTAGCGCGGCGTGCATTCACGTCGTTTCACAAAGGTACCGTCGCCCTTGTCGATGCGCTCGTCATGGCAGGTCTGGCCATCGGGCACCTGGCGCGTGGAGCGCTGTTCGCGGCTGCGCGAGACGCCGTAGGCATCCCCTGGAACGCTGTCGCACCAGGCCGTCTCCGACACCCTGGCCATCTGCTCGATCTGGATCTCGCGCGCCCAACTTCGCTCTGCCACCGTCGCCGTGGTTTCCTTGGTGCTGGTGAACAGGAACACTATGCCAATCACGGCCAGGGCCAGCAGGCCCAGCGCCCAGCGCAGCCATCCCGTGCTGCGTGCAACCGGCACGGGCTTTTGGGCCGGTTCTTCCGGAACTGCAGCAGTGTCCGCAACGATGGCCACCGGCTTGGTACCGTCCTGGCCCGCCCCACAATTCGTGCAGTGGGCGGCGGCGGCCGAGTTGGGGGAACTGCAATAGGCGCAACTCCAGTCGGCGCCCACAAACTTGTGGTTCTTGGCTTCGACCTCTTCACCTTCCTTGGGAAAGTAGCGCTTGCCGGGGTCTTGCGCCGCGCCGCAGGTCGGGCAATGCCGGTGGCTGTCGCCCAGCAGGCCCTTGGTGTTGCACTGGGTGCAGTCCCAGAGCATCTCGTAGTAAATTTCTTGTTCGGCCATCGTGCATCCCGGGTCACAAACTCATTGGAATTGCTTCAGCGGGATTATGTCGCGGGGCGCTCCAGCCAACCGGGCGGCGGTGTCGCAACCGGCCATCCTCCAGAGAAATCAATGATCGCGCCCGTCATGAAGCTCCCCTGCATCGTTGCCAGATAGAGAATGAGTTCGCCGATCTCCTAGGATTCCACTAAACGGCCAGCAGGCACAGTCTGTTCGATGTAGGCCCGACCAGCAGCAGCGTCCACAAATCGCGCCTTGGGGTAGTAGGTTTCGCTGTACAAGCAATTCGCTGCAATGGCGTTAACAGGGATGCCATGGGGGGCGAGTTCTATTCTGAGCGATTTGACCAGCGCATTGGCGCCCGCCCGTGCGATGTCCGGAATGGAGCCGCCGCGCAACGGCAGCCGGTTGCGATTCGATGAAATGAAAACAACGCGGGCCTTGGCTTGGGCTTTCAGCCGTGGAATGGCAGCTCTGGCAATGCCAAATGGAAATACAACCAGGCGATCCAGCGTGGATTGCAGGCCTTCGATCTCGGCTTCCTCGATCGGTCCATGGATAGGTCGACACGCATCATTGCTGACCAACACGTCCAATCGATTGCGCACGGCCCAGGCGGATTCGACAATCGCTGCCGGAGCCTGGTCTGGCAGTACGACGACATCGGGGTGAACGCTACGGTTGGCTTCTTGTGCAACGGAAGAAATGAAAGCGCCGTCGTGCCCCACCACCTGAAAGCCGGCCTTGAGAAGGGCGTCGACCGCAGGAGGACCGGCGAATCCGAGCGCATTGGAGATGAGAGCAACAGGCTTCGTCCATTCGGATCTCCGGTATCGTGGATGGCTTATTCTGCTATCAAAAAAATAGCTAAAAAATCATGCTCCACGAGGGATAGAGGCTCATTTGAGCATGACACCAATCTTCAATACTGGTACACCCCGCGGCCCGTCTTGCGCCCCAGCCGCCCCGCGGCCACCATCTCGCGCAGCAACGGGCAGGGGCGGTATTTGCTGTCCCCAAACTCACCCAGGTAGACCTCCATCACGGCCAGGCAAACGTCCAAACCCACCATGTCGGCTAGGGCCAGGGGGCCAATGGGTTGGTTGCAGCCCAGCTTCATGCCGGCATCGATGTCTTCGGGTGTCGCCAGGCCTTCATACAGCACGAAGAAGGCCTCGTTGATCATGGGCACCAGGATGCGGTTGACGACAAAGCCGGGGGAATTCTTCACCGTGACGGGTGTCTTGCCCAGCGCCTTGGCCATGGACTGCACAGCCGCGTGCGTGGCGTCGCTGGTCTGCAGGCCGCGGATGATTTCCACCAGCGCCATCATCGGCACCGGGTTGAAGAAGTGCATGCCAATGAAGCGGTCGGGGCGGCTGGTGATGGCGGCCAGCTTGGTGATGGAGATGGACGAGGTGTTGGACGCGATGATGACGTCGGCCGGCACGATGGCGTCGATCTGCCGGAGGATCTTGACCTTCAGGTCGTAGTTCTCGGTAGCAGCCTCGATCACCAGCTGCGACGACTTCAGATCCTCATAACTGGTGCTGCCCTTGATGCGCGCCAGGGCCGCATCGCGGTCGGCGGGGGTGATCTTTTCCTTTTTGATCAAGCGCTCCAGGCTGCTGGCCACGGTGGCGATGCCTTTGGCAAACGCTGCGTCCGAGATGTCAACCATGACAACTTGGATGCCCGAGGTTGCACACGCCTGCGCGATGCCGTTGCCCATGGTGCCTGCGCCGATGATGCCGACTGAGGTGATGCTCATGATGAAAACTCCGAAGAAATGTGGATTGCCGACCACCGTATCCTAATACCCCAAGAACACGGACACGTTGCCATAGGTCAAGCACAGGTTGCTGGCCGGCTGATGGGATGCGAATACACAATCTGCTTTCAAAAAGAGACAACTATTGAATAGCCAACGGCAGTCATGCACAATCAAGGGGTAATAAACATGGGGTGTTCAATATGAAAGTATTATTTTGTCTCGGATTGAGCGCAGTGCTACTCGCGGGCTGCGGCGGTGGCGGCGGAAACACCAACGACTGCACGCTGGGCGTGAATTTCTGCAACATTCCCCCTGTCGCCAATGCGGGCGGCGCGCAGAATGTGCTGATTGGAACTACCATCACACTTGATGGTAGTCAAAGTTCCGATGCCAATGGTGACGCGCTCACCTACGTTTGGGCCGTAGTGTCCAGGCCAGCGGGCAGCACCGCGACGCTGGTTTCTGCAAATTCAGCCAAACCAACATTCACTGCCGATATGGCCGGTGTCTACGGCTTCAGCCTGACTGTGGGAGATGGAAAAAGCAGCAGTGTAGAAAAGGCCACCACCATCACCGCCAGTGCCACTAATTTGACGATCACCACCGGGTCCTATTCCAATGGTGGCACGATTCCTCTCCGAATTGCCGCTACCGCTGTGGGAGGAAGCAATACCTCACCGCAGGTAATCATTTCGGATATACCAACGGGTACCAAGAGATTTGCCATCATCATGGACGATGAAACCCAGCCGTCGTGCCAACCAGGCTTGGGCGCCTGCCGCCATTGGGGCGTCTTCAACCTGCCTGTTGCGAAGACCTCCATTAGTGAAGGAGAAAATCTCCTGCTTCAGAGCGGCGCCGTGTATGGAACCAACTACACCGGATCGGTCGGCTATGCGGGGCCCAATGCTTCGTCGCAACACACCTATAAGTTGACGGTCTATGCCTTGTCCGCCGAAGCAACGTTTGTCACCGCCGTACCGGAATACAACCGTGCAAAATTCGAACTTGCATTCCAAGGGACAATTCTGGGCAAGGCAACGCTAACAGGCGTTTACCCTTAACGACGATCGCTGCCGAATCATCGGATTGCCACCGGCGGTGGCAACTCCTTAGCTTGCAATCCGCGGGCCTGCACGACCAGCTTATTGTGTGCATCCAGAAAGGCTGCGGCAATCACCTTCCCTTCGTTGGTATTGCTCCAGCCCATGCCGCCTGCACCACCCATGCCTCCAAACGCCAGGCCACCCAGCCCCAAGTCCGTCGTACGGGCTGATCCGGTGGCCGCCGACACCTGTTCGGTGGTCTCGTTGTCGGTCAATAGAAGCGCAACCTGTGCTTCCTTGAACTTGATCTGCTCCACGATGCCAATCAATGCACCCAGGTCGCGCACCACGGGGATGTGCGCCAGTACGCCGCCCAGGCTACGTCCTGCATCCTGCTCGCTAAAGGTCAAGTTGGGCGTCAGTGTGTACTGTGCCTCATAGCCTTTTCCTTTCTCCACCGTATTGCCTTGCTTGCGTAGCACGCCGCTTTCCTTGAGCTGCTGTTCCTGAATGGTGCTGCGCAATCCGGCGGCGCGATCCACTACACGAAAGCAACCGCTTTGTTGAGCCAGGAGGCGCACCAGCGGCACTGGTGAACTGGGCAGGTTGTAGCTACCGCTCATGGTGTAGCCATTGGGGTTTTCCGCCAATGCCAGGGTGGCAATCGGCGCATCGCATCTCACCAAGGACTTGTTCGCACCATTGGCGCCGGCCGGACCTGCCGAGCCAGTGACCTCGGAACTGCCGCCACCCAGTTCAGTGCCCTGCTTTCCGCACCCCGACAGGCCAGCAATGGCCGACACCACGCAGACACCGATTGCCAAAACGCCCGGCGAAACCGGGGAGGAGAAAACTGACCAAGCCATGGATATGTTCCTTGAAAATGCGGGCGAATAGTACCCCACAGGATCATCAAAGAACACGACTGCAGGTCTGGGCTTACGTTTTGAAACGTATTCAGGCGGCTGGCAATTCCATAGTGAAACGGGTATGCCCGTCCGTCGACTCCGCCGCGATGCGCCCCTTGTGGGCCAGCACAATAGCCTGTGTAATGGCAAGGCCCAGACCGGTGCCTTCTCCCGTGGCACTTTGGCGTGCAGCGTCGGCGCGGTAGAAACGTTCAAACACATGCGGCAGATCTTCCGTCGCGATAGTGGCACCGGGGTTCTCGATCGACAACATAGTGCGCCCCGACTGCACACCCAAACGCACTTGCACCGCCCCACCCGGCGCGGTATAGCGCAGGGCGTTGGACAACAGGTTGCTCAGTGCGCGGCGCAGCATCAGGCGGTCACCCATCGCAGTGGCCTGCCCACTCACTTCCAGGCGAACGCCTTTCTCTTCGGCCAGCGCCTCGTAAAACTCAAACAGTTCACCCACTTCGCGTTCCAGATCAACGCGCTCGCATTGGAGCAGCGTTTGAGCGGCCGCCTGTGCGTGGTCGGCCTTGGCCAGAAAGAGCATGTCGGCAATCATGCGGGCCAGCCGCTCGAACTCTTCGGCGTTGGACTCCAAAACGTCCCGGTAGCTAGCCGCATCGCGGTCGCGCGACAGTGAGACCTGGGTCTGCGTCATCAGGTTACTCACCGGCGTGCGCAGCTCATGGGCAATATCGGACGAAAAGTCCGACAGTCGCCGAAAAGCTTCTTCCAGCCGCTCCAGCATCTCGTTGAGCGTGGTGGCCAGCGCGGCCAGTTCGGTGGGTACGGCGTCGGTGGGCAGTCGTTGATCCAGCGTATGGGCGCTCACCAGCGCGGCGCGCGCGCGCATGGCCTTGAGCGGCGCCAGGCCCCGCATGGCGGCAAACCAGCCCAGCAGGCCCGTGACCACGGCAGCACCGGCCACAAACAGCCACAGCGTCTGGCGCAACGCGTCCATGAATACCTCGTGGTGCGCAATATCCAGGGCCACCGCGACCTGCAATGGCGGCGCACCGGGGATGCTGGTTGGCATGGCCGACACCAGGCCCCGGAAACGGCGACTGCCATGGGACCAGTGCAGCAGTTGCGCACCGTCCGCCACCAGACCGGCTGGACGCCAATCGCCAGAAAACTCCCCATTGGGTGAATCCAAAAGGGCTTGGTCGTCGGCACCGGTGATCTGCATCAGCAGGTCATGGTGGCCGGTGGCGGCGTCACGCAACAGCGATGGCAGGCGGGCCAACTCTTCGGTGGACGTAACCCGGACAATGGCATGGTGGGCCAGCATCAACTTGGCTTGTAGGGCCTCGCGGTCCAGGTCTTCAAAGTGGCGCTCAATGGACTGGCTGATCAGCCAGCCCAAGCCCAGCAGCACCACGGTAGCACCCACAGCGAACAGCAGCGTCAGCCGTGCCGTCAGTGACAGACGCAATATCGGACGGAGCGTGTGTGGTGCGTTCATGGTGTGCTGTGGTAGTGTATTGGCTGGTTTGAAAGGACGCCATGTCAGGTAGCGGTTTGCGTGCAATGCGATGGGGGCTGTGGGGGCTGGTCCTGTGCTGCGCCAGTGCATTCGCCGGAGAGCGCATTCGCATTGGGGCCGAAGATGACTGGAGCCCGTATTCCTCTTCCGTGAAAGGCAAACCGGTGGGCTTTGCGGTGGACCTGGTGCGCGCCGCGTGGGAGGTTGTAGGCGTAGAGGTGGAGCTGGTGCCATTGCCCTACGCACGTTGCATGAAAGAGGTGGACCGTGGGGCTCTGGCCGGTTGTTTTGACACTTTGCGCGACCCCGTCCTGGAGAGCAAATACCGCTGGCACCAACAGCCGCTGTTCAGTGCCCGCATTGGCATCTACGGTCGCAACGAAACTGGCACGACCCACAAGGACTTGACCATAGCCAGCCTGCGTGGCAAACGCATTGGTACCACCCACGGCTATGACTATGGCGCGGCATTTGACGGCGATGCCACCATGCAGCGTGACGTGGCTCCGTCGGATCTGTCGTCCCTGCGAAAACTGGTGGCCGGACGGGTCGACTATGCGCTGGTGTTTGACCGCGTGGCAGACGCCGTCGCCAAAGCCCACCCCGAACTGGGCAAGGGCTATGCGCTGCACGGCGTACTGGTGGAGCCCAATCTCTACATCTCCTTCTCGCCCACCTACCCCGGCATCGAGCGCATCGTGTCCCAGTTCGACCAGGGACTGACCAAGTTGCGTAAATCGGGGGAATATGCCCGCATCGAGGCCCGCTGGCGGTAGACGCGTGCCCCCACGCTCCACCGCTTCGCGGGTCGCTGCCCCCCACGGGGGCCGTCCGCGCTTTGGGGCGGCCCGGCAGCGCTAAGCCCCAGGCACTTCCAGCACGTAGCCCATGCCACGCGCAGTGCGGATCAGCCGCGGCGTGAATGCATCGTCGACCTTGGCGCGCAGGCGGCGGATGGCCACGTCTATGACGTTGGTGTCGCTGTCAAAGTTCATATCCCACACCTGCGACGCAATCATGGAGCGCGGCAACACCTCGCCCTGGCGGCGCAGCAGCAGCTCCAGCAGCGCAAACTCCTTGGCGGTCAGGTCGATGCGACTGCCGGCGCGGGTAACACGCCGGCGCAGCAGGTCCAGTTCCAGGTCAGCAGCGCGCAGCACCGTGGGCTCGATGCTGCTTTTTCCCCGGCGCAGCAGCGTGCGCACCCGCGCCAGCAGTTCCGAAAAGGCAAAAGGCTTGACCAGATAATCGTCTGCCCCCAGCTCCAGGCCCTTGACCCGGTCCTCGATCTGGTCGCGCGCGGTCAGGAACAACACTGGCATCTGCTTGCCGCCCTGGCGCAGGCGCTCCAGCACCTGCCAGCCGTTGAGCCCGGGCAGCATCACATCGAGCACCAGCAAATCGAAGTCACCCGTGAGCGCCTGGTGCAGGCCATCCACACCGTTGCTGGCCAGTTCTGTCAAAAAGCCCGATTCGGCCAAGCCCTGGCGCAGATAGTCGCCGGTCTTGTGTTCGTCTTCAACAACCAGGATTTTCATGGGGCAGTGGGTGGCGCAAACTACGCAGACGCCCTGTCAATTGGCCGCGAAGCAATAGAACAACCCCGCGCCGCCGGAGCCCTTCAGATTGTCCTGGCTGCAGCCGCGCGAGCCATGGGATGAGTTCCACGACTTCATGTTCCACGCTTCGCTGAGACCGATACGGTCATGGTGGCCAACGATGGCCGAGCCCTCTGCGCTCTTGGTCCAGTTGCCGCAGGTGGTGTCGCCGCCGGCCGTGGAGTACCGGCCGGCTGAGTCCGAACCGGTCAGCATGTCATGGGTGTTGACGGCGTCACCACGGCCACTGACAGGCTCGCCCTTTTCGGTCAACGCCGTGAGCTTGGTCACGTTGGTCGAGTCGGCATGCAAGTCGTCGACGCTCTTGGCCACCACGACACCCTTGACGTTTTGCCACGGACCTTTGCCGATGCGGTCGCGCGCGTTGACGCCCGGTTCGGTCGCGGTCGCGGTGGTGCTCAGGTAGGCGCGCCACCCGGTCTGCGTAGCGCCGGCGGCCTTGGCCAGCGCCTGGCAGTGCGCGTCGGCACCCGCCAGCCCACCCAGGTCCGCACCATTGCCCTTGCCGGCACTGGTCACAAAAAACGACATGCTTGCGGGCTGTGCTTGCACCGCAGGCGTCAGCGTAGCACTCACTGCCGCGATGGCAAGAACAACACCGACTGCAGAACGGGGAAACTGTTTCATTTCTGGATCTCCTGGGTTGATAAAGGTTGGGGAGGGCTCATTATTGCGTTGTCGGGCCATCCCTGCAGACGGTCGGGCTGGAACACGCTGCAAGCCAACTGTCACCCGCGTTATTGCGCTGGCGGCGAGGGGCATGCTATCGTGTTTGTCGTATTCAATACTTCTGCAAAAAGGACCTCGGGCATGAAACATCTCAGCGGCGTGGATTCGGCGTTCTTGCACCTGGAATCGCCTGAAATGCCCATGCATATCGGCTCCCTCAATGTGCTCGATTTGCCAGAGGGTTACAGCGGCGATTTTTACGAGGACACCAAGGCCCACATCCAGCAACGCATGCACCTGGCCGAAGTGTTCACCCGCAAACTGGTGTTGATGCCGCTGGATATTTCCAACCCGGTGTGGGTGGACGATGAGGACATCGACCTGGACTACCACATCCGCCATGTGACGCTGCCCAAGCCCGGCACCAACCGCCAGCTGCAACAGTACGTGGCCCGGCTGCACTCCAGCCTGCTGGACCGCAGCCGACCACTGTGGGAGTTTTTTGTCATCGACGGCCTCAAGAGCGGGCAGGTCGCGCTGTACAGCAAGGTGCACCACGCGGGCATCGACGGCCAGGCCGGTGTGGCCGTGGCCAAGGCCATTTTTGATCTAGAGCCCACGGGACGAACCGTCAAGCCGCCGCGCCCCCGGGCGCGCCGCCATGAGTACCAGTTGGGCGTTGCCGAGCTGCTGGGGGCGGCGCTGCGCAATACCCTGCACCAGTCAGCCGGTGTGGTCAAGTCACTCCCGCTGATCGCCCGCTCTGCCAAGAGCGCGCTGCTTCCGCCCAAGGGTGCCAGTGGCAAGCGCGACTGGTCGCTGCCCAAGGACTTCAAGATTTTTGCGCCCCGCACGTCGCTGAATGTGGCCATTACCAACCAACGCACCTTCGCAGGACGCACCGTGCCACTGGCCGAAGTGAAGCTGATCGCCAAAGTGCTGGGCGTATCGCTGAACGACGTGGTCATGGCCACCACGGCGGGGGGCTTGCGAGCCTACCTGAAAGACAACGACGAGTTGCCTGACAAGCCGCTGATCGCCGCTGTGCCTGTGAGCCTGCGCCAGGAGGGCGACACCACCTCCAACAACCAGGTCAGCATGGTCACCATGAACCTGGCTACCAACATACGGGATCCGTTGCAGCGCATCCAGAAGATTCACGAATCCTCTGCCAACACCAAGCTGATGATGGGGCGCTTCAAGGCGGCCATCCCGACCGACTTTCCGTTGCCCGCGGCGCCGTGGCTGATGTCGGCACTGGCCTCGCTGTTCAGCCGCTCGCGCCTGGCCAATGTGATGCCGCCGCTGGCCAACCTGATCATCTCCAACGTGGCCGGCATTCCGGTGCAGCTGTATTTCGCCGGGGCCAAGGTGGTGAGCTACTACCCGGTGTCCATTCCCGCACACAGTATGGCCCTGAACGTGACCGTGCAAAGCTACAACGGGCGGCTGGACTATGGCCTGATCGCCTGCCGGCGCGCCCTTCCAGACGTCAACGAACTGGCAGACGCCCTGCTGGCCGAGCACCGCACGCTGCTGGAGTTGGCGCGGGCCCAGTTGCCGGCACCGGTCGAAACCATGCTGGCGGCGGCGAAGGCCAAACCGGCGCCTGCCACGACCCCTGCGCGCAAGCGCGCCAAACGGGTGGCCGTAGCAACCTGACGCGCGCTAGGCCATCAACAACTGGCGCAGCACATAGGGCAGGATGCCGCCAGCCTGGTAGTAATCCACCTCGATGGGGGTGTCGATGCGCAGCAACAGCGTGTGTCGCGACTGCGTGCCGTCCGCCCGCGTGACGACCAGCTGAGCGTCACTTTGTGGCGTCAATTGGGCATCGGGAAGGATGTCGATCACCTCGTCGCCCCGCAGCCCCAGGGTCTGCCAGCACTGGCCAGGTTTGAACTGCAAGGGCAGCACGCCCATGCCCACCAGGTTGCTGCGGTGGATGCGTTCAAAGCTTTGCGCCACCACCGCCCGGATGCCCAGCAGTTGCGTGCCCTTGGCAGCCCAGTCGCGGCTGGACCCGGTGCCGTATTCCTCGCCCGCAAACACCACCGTGGCAGTGCCCGTCGCCTGGTAGCGTGTGGCGGCCTCAAAAATGGACAGCTTGTCGCCCACGCCCGCCGCACCCTGAGCAGCCTGGTAGAGCGTGAAGCCGCCTTCTTCCTGCGATCCATCCGCCAACGGTGGCAGCATCCGGTTCTTGATGCGCACATTGGCAAAGGTGCCGCGCACCATGACGTCGTGATTGCCGCGGCGCGCGCCATAAGAATTGAAGTCTGCCTTCTGCACGCCGTGCGCCAGCAGCCACTGGCCTGCGGGCGAGCTGTCCTTGATGTTGCCAGCTGGCGAAATGTGGTCGGTGGTGATGGAGTCACCAAACAGCGCCATGATGCGCGCGCCTTGAACGCATATGCTTTTCTGGCCTCTAGCCCTCGTGGAACCTGACGATACAGCTCCTGATTCAATAGCAAACCCGTCAAAGAACGGTGGCTCGGCAATGTAGGTGCTGGTCGGCCAGGTGTAGGCCTGGCCGGTGACACCCTTGATCTTGCCCCATAGCTTGCCCGGCTCGGTCTGGACCTTGGCATAGTTTTTACGGAAGGCCTTGCCCTGCATGGCGTACTTCATCAATTGGTAGATCTCCTCACTGGTGGGCCAGATGTCGCCCAGGTACACGTCCCTTAACTTTCCGTCTTTGCCCTTGCCCTGCCCCACCGGCTGGGTCATCAGGTCTTTGGTAACGGTGCCGGCAATCGCGTAGGCCACCACCAGCGGTGGGCTGGCCAGGAAGTTGGCTTTCAGGTTGGGGTGGATGCGCGCTTCGAAGTTGCGGTTGCCCGAGAGCACCGCCGCGCACACCAGGTCGTTGGCGGTGATGGCGGCGTTGAGCTCGGGCGTCAGGTCCCCGGCGTTGCCAATGCAGGTGGTGCAGCCGTAGCCGGCCAGCGCAAAGCCCAGCCTCTCCAGATAGGGCAGCAAACCGGCGTCCGTCAGGTATTGGGTGACGATGCGGGAGCCCGGTGCCAGCGAGGTTTTGATGTGCGGCGCCACCGTCAGCCCCGCCTTGACCGCCTTCTTGGCCAAGAGGCCCGCAGCCAGCATCACGCTGGGGTTGGAGGTGTTGGTGCAGCTGGTGATGGCGGCAATCAGCACGTCACCGTGACCCACTGTGATGTCCGGTTTTCCGCTGACTACCGGTTCGCCGGAGACGCGAAGCAGGTGTCGGGTATGGAAGACAGCGGCCTGCTGGTTGAAGCCATTTTCGGCATTGGGCTTGGAGAACAGTGACGCGAACTGGCTGGCCACCTTGCCAAGCTCGATGCGGTCCTGAGGTCGCTTGGGGCCGGCCACGCTGGGTGTGACCTGGCCCAGGTCCAGCGTTACCACTTGCGAATAGTCAATGTCACCTGCCACGGGCACGCCAAACAGGCCTTGCGCTTTGAAGTAGGCCTCAAAAGCCTGTATCTCGGCCTTGGTGCGGCCCGTGCCTTCAAAGTAAGCGATAGTCTTCTCGTCCACCGGGAAAAAGCCCATCGTGGCACCGTATTCGGGGGCCATATTGGCAATGGTGGCCCGGTCCGGCACCGTCAGGCTGGCCGTGCCTTCGCCATAGAACTCGACAAACTTGCCAACCACCTTGTGCTGGCGCAGCAGCTCGGTCACGGTCAGCACCAGGTCGGTGGCGGTAACTCCCTCGCGCAGGCGGCCGGTCAGCTCAAAGCCCACCACATCAGGCGTCAACAAGTAAACCGGCTGGCCCAGCATCGCGGCCTCGGCCTCGATACCACCCACGCCCCAGCCCACCACGCCGATGCCGTTGATCATGGTGGTGTGGCTGTCGGTGCCCACCAGCGTGTCGGGGTAGTACAGCGCGCACTGCTTGTAGCCCGCCGCATCGCGCCGCTTGCGCTTGTGCACGCCGCGCGCCAGGTACTCCAGATTGACCTGGTGCACGATGCCAAAGCCGGGCGGCACCACGCCAAAGGTGTCAAAGGCCTGCATGCCCCATTTCATGAATTCGTAGCGCTCGCGGTTGCGCTGGAACTCCAGCTTCATGTTCAGGTCCAGCGAATCCTTCTTGCCGTAGTGGTCCACCATCACCGAATGGTCCACCACCAGGTCCACCGGCACCAGCGGCTCGATGCGCGCAGGGTCTTTGCCCAGGCGTTTGGCGGCGCTGCGCATGGCGGCCAGATCGGCCAGCAGCGGCACACCGGTAAAGTCCTGCAGCACCACGCGCGACACGACGAACGGGATTTCAGCACTGCGCTCGGCCCGGGGCTGCCAGTTGGCGAGCTGGGCCACATGCTCGGCCGTCACTTTTTTGCCATCGCAGTGGCGTAAAACGCTCTCCAGCACAATGCGCAGGGAAACCGGCAAGCGGTTCACATTGGGGAAACGCCGGGCCAGCGCCGGCAACGAATAGAAGTCGCCGACCTTGCCGGGCGCGGGGGTGAATGACTTGATGGCGTAAGAAAAGGTCTGTGACATCGACTACTCCTGGTGCAACGGCAATGCGACACATTCTGGCAGTATGGCGTTAACCTTTCATTGCGCAGACCGATGCCAGCGTCCGATGGCAGGTTTCTAAAAGGGGTCCCATGTCTGAATTCGATCTGGTAGTGGTGGGTGGTGGTTCCGGCGGTGTGCGCGCGGCCCGTATCGCGGCCGGCCACGGTGCCCGCGTGGCACTGGTGGAGGAGTACCGCCTGGGCGGCACCTGTGTCATCCGGGGCTGTGTGCCCAAGAAGCTGATGGTCTATGCCTCGCGCTTCGCGCAGGAATTTGAAGAGGCGGCTGGTTATGGCTGGACACTGGAGGCCCCGCGCTTCGACTGGGCCCGGCTCAAGACCAACCGCGACACCGAGGTCGCGCGGCTGGAAGCCATCTACCGCAGCAACCTGCTGGCCGCCGGTGTGCAGATCTTCACCGGACGGGCGCATCTGACGGACCGCCACTCCGTGGCCCTGTCCGACGGCACCCAACTGCAGGGCAGTCACATTTTGATAGCAACTGGGGCAACACCGACGAGGGCTGTCGGCATAAAAGGCCATGAGCTTGCCATGGATTCCAATGGCTTCTTCGAGCTGGCGGCGCTGCCCCGCCGGGTGGTGGTGCAGGGCGCTGGCTACATCGCGCTGGAGCTGGCATGCGTGCTGCAGCGCCTGGGCGCCAGCGTGCGTGTGGTGCTGCGCGGCCAGCAAATTCTGCGTGGCTTTGACGACGATGTGCGCGCCCACCTGGCGCAGGACCTGGTGCACAGCGGCCTGCAGCTGGATTTTGGCCGCCACGTTGCGGGCATCACCCAGACCGACGACGGTCTGCGGGTCGAACTGGACAACGGCGACATCGCCGCCGCCGATTGCGTGTTGCGGGCGCTGGGCCGCATGCCCAATACCCACGGTCTGGGCCTGGAAACCGTGGGCATTGCGCTCGATGCCCACGGCGCCATTCCGGTGGACGCCTTCAGCCAGACCACGGTTCCCGGCATCCACGCCGTCGGCGACGTGACCAACCGCGTCAACCTGACACCCATGGCCATCCGTGAGGGCCATGCCTTTGCCGACACTGTGTTCGGCAAGACACCGCGCCGGGTGGACCACACGCTGGTGCCGACCGCAGTGTTCACGACGCCCGAGGTGGGCGTGGTGGGCCTGAGCGAGCAGGCGGCGCTGGAACGCCATCCCCGCCTCGATGTGTACCGCTCGACGTTTCGCCCCATGAAGGCCACCTTGTCCGGTCACCGGGGAAAGATGCTGCTCAAGCTGCTGGTGGACCGGGACACCGACCGCCTGGTGGGCTTTCACGGCGTCGGGCCGGACACCGGAGAAATGGCGCAACTGGTGGGCGTGGCGATGCAGTTGCAGGCGACCAAGAGCGCCTTCGACGCCACGCTGGCCGTGCACCCCACGGCGGCCGAAGAACTGGTAACCCTGCGCACCCCCACGGTACGGCACAACCTGTGACAATCGGACCCAGCATGCCCTTTGCCGACCCCTCTTCACCGTTTGCCGCCGCGGCGCCCGGCCGCGCCGAACTGGCCAGCCGCTACGCCGCCGTGCGTGCTGGCACGCTGGCAGTGGCGCAGCCCCTCTCGGCGGAAGACCAATGCGTGCAGTCGATGGCGGAAACCAGCCCGACCAAATGGCATCTGGCCCATACCAGCTGGTTTTTGGAAGCAGTGGTATTGCAGCCTTTAGTGCCCGCGTACCAGGCGTTCGACCCGCACTACCCGTACCTGTTCAACTCGTATTACGAAGCCCTGGGAGCGCGCCATCCGCGACCCCAACGCGGGCTGTTGACTCGACCACCGCTGGCCGACATCCACGCCTACCGCGCACACGTCGACAGCGCCATGCAACACTTCATGGCCACGGCAGACAATGCATGCTGGCAAGAGGCCGCCAGCCTGGTCGAGCTGGGCCTGCACCACGAAGAGCAGCACCAGGAACTGATCCAGACCGACATCCTGCACCTGCTGTCCTGCAACCCCTTGTTGCCGGCCTACCGACCGGGCCCGACGCCCACAGACAGCCCCCCCCATGCTGCGCCGGCATTGCAATGGCTGGCGGTGGCGGGCGACGTGCGGGCCATTGGCCACGGCGGACCGGGTTTCGCTTTCGACAACGAAACACCGCGGCACCAGGCGCTGGTGCATCCGTTCCAGATTGCCGATCGGCTGGTGACCTGTGGCGAATACCTGGCCTTCATGGCCGATGGTGGCTACCGCCATGCCGATTGGTGGTTGTCTGACGGCTGGGCCGCGGTGCAGAGCCAGGGTCTGTGCGCACCGGCCTACTGGTTGGCACCGGACGACCCGCGGGCACCTGCCGGCGAATGGCAGGTGTTTGGTCCGCACGGTGTACAGGCTCTGGACCCCGCTGCGCCGGTGACCCATGTGAGCTTTTACGAGGCCTGTGCGTTTGCCGAATGGTCGTGTGCGCGCCTGCCCACGGAGTTTGAATGGGAGGTCGCGTTTGACCTGCCGCACATCGCCCAGATGCTGGGCCACTGCTGGCAATGGACCCGCTCCGCATACGAGCCCTACCCGGGCTTTCGCGCCCGTAGCGGCGCAGTGCGGGAGTACAACGGAAAATTCATGGTCGGCCAGCAGGTACTGCGTGGCGCCAGCAGCGCCACGCCCGCGGGCCATGGCCGCAAGACCTACCGCAACTTTTTTCCGCCGGCGACCCGCTGGCAAATCTCCGGCATCCGACTGGCTAAGGACATTGCATGAAAGACAACCTGGCCTACGCCACCACCAGTGCCAGCGCCGTCTCGTCAGACGCTGACGACGCGCCTGATCTTCCACCCAAGGAGTTCCTGCGCGATCTCAAGCGTGGACTGGCGCGACCGCAAAAAATCATTTCACCCAAGTACTTTTACGACGCACAGGGCTCCTCCCTGTTCGACCGGATCTGCGACTTGCCGGAGTACTACCCCACACGCACCGAGATGGCCATTCTGCACAAGCATGCGCGTGAAATCGCCTTGCATATCGGGCCCCATGCCGAGATCATCGAGTTTGGTTCCGGCTCCATGGATAAGGTCCGCGTGTTGCTCGACGCGCTGGACCGACCCCGTCGCTACGTGCCCATCGACATCTCCGAGAGCCACCTGCTGGATGCCGCACAGCGTATGCGTCTGGCCTACCCCGCGCTGGAAGTGGAACCCCTGGTGGCTGACTACACCCAGGTTCTGGTGCTGCCACCCGATGAGCCGCCCCAGGGCCGCCGGATGGGGTTCTTCCCGGGCTCGACGCTGGGCAACTTCGAACCCCAGGACGCACTGCTCTTCATGCAGACGTGCGCGAAAGCACTAGCGGGTGGTGCACTGATACTGGGGGTGGACCTGGTCAAGAACCCGGACCTGCTGCACGCTGCCTACAACGACGCCCAGGGCGTCACCGCCGATTTCAACCGCAATGTGCTGGTTCGGGCCAATCGCGAGTTGGGCGCCAGTTTCCAGATCGACCAGTTTGCCCACAGCGCCTTCTACAACGCGCCGTACCAGCGCATTGAAATGCATTTGGTGAGCACCTGCCAGCAGACGGTCAGCGTCGGTGGCGCGACTTTCCGTTTTTCCGAAGGGGAAACTCTGCACACAGAGAACTCCTACAAATTCACCTTGGACGGTCTGCACCAGTTGGCATTGCGCGCAGGCTTTACACCGGGGCAAAATTGGATCGATTCCGACCACACGTTCTGCCTGCTCTGGCTGGACGCACCACCTTCAAGGAGCCATGCATGAAAGCCATCTGGAAAGACACCGTCATTGCCGAAAGCACGGACACCGTAGTCGTGGAGGGAAACCACTACTTCCCCGAATCGTCATTGAACCGCGCCTATGTGACCTTCAGCAACCACAAGACCATGTGCCCATGGAAAGGCCAGGCAAGCTACTACTCACTGATCGTCGCCGGAGAAATGAACCCCGACGCCGTCTGGTACTACGCTGACCCAAAACCCGAGGCTGCGCACATCAAGGGCCGTGTCGCGTTCTGGAAGGGTGTGGTGGTCGCCTAGCGGTTGGCGACGCAGCGGCGCTAGGTCACGCGGTGGATACGCTGCCCCAGCATCTCCGGCGCAATCAGAGTGACCCCGTTGTCCGTTACGTGAAAGCCACGCGCCCGGTCGTGCACTGCATCCAGGCCCGCGCTGAACCCGTCGGACAACATGCAGTGCTTGTCAACGATGGCACGGCGCAGCAGCACGTTCTTGCCGATGGTCACATCGGGCAGCACGACCGAGTCCTCAATCTGACTGCCTTCACCTACTTTCACTTTGGAGAACAGGATGGAATGGCGCACGTTGGCACCACTGACGATACAGCCGCTGGACACCAGTGAGTTGTGAGCCTCCCCCTTGCGGCCGGACTCATCGAACACAAACTTGGCTGGCGCAAGCTGGCGCTGCAAACTCAAAATCGGCCAGTCGTCGTCGTACAAATTGAGCTCCGGCACCACCGAGGTGAGATCCATATTGGCCTCCCAATAGGCGTCCACGGTACCGACATCGCGCCAATACGGCGTGGTGTCCACCATGTTGACGCAGCTGTCCTTGAAGCTGTGTGCGAAGACACGGTGCCGCTCCAGCAGTGAAGGGATGATGTCCTTGCCAAAGTCGTGGCTCGACGTGGGATCGGACGCATCCCGCACCAGTTCCGACACCAGCAGGCCCGCGTCAAAGACGTAGATGCCCATGCTGGCCAGTGCATGGGTCGGACGATGTGCAAGCACCACCGGTTGCGCAGGTTTCTCTGTAAAGTCCACGATCCGGTGGTCTGCGTCGACCGACATCACGCCGAAATCACTAGCCTGTTCAACCGGTACCTCCAGGCAGGCTACCGTCATTTCAGCGCCTCTCGCCACGTGTTCGGACAGCATGATCGAATAATCCATTTTGTAGATGTGGTCCCCACCCAAGACCAGCACCAGGTCCGGTCGGGCCTCGTCAATGATGCGCAGGTTCTGGTACACCGCGTTGGCCGTTCCGCTGTACCAGGACTCTCCGTGCTGCTGCTGTGCCGGCACTACATCCACGTACTCGCCCAGACTGGCGGCCAGAAAACTCCAGCCGTGTTCGATGTGGCGTATCAGGCTTTGGGCTTTGTACTGCGTCAGCACCGCAATGTGGCGCACGCCCGAGTTGACGCAGTTGCTCAGCGCAAAGTCAATGATGTTCAGATTCCCCGCAAAAGGCACCGCGGGTTTGGCGCGCCAGTCGGTCAGCTGGTGCAGGCGGCTGCCACGTCCACCGGCCAGGACCAGCGCGTAGGTTCGTTCGGTCAAATGGTTCTTGGGGTCAAATGCCATGGTGCGATTCCGACGGTGCAAAGCAGTGAATTGAAGCCGCTAACCCGTGCAAGGCCGTTGACGCAGATCAATACGTCCGCGATCGCCACCCAACGAAGCGTTGATATTGGTCAAGTCCAGCGCACTGCAGAGGACTACCATTTTGTAGTGATTCCGGTTTGTCTCAACCCATACCCCACACCTATGAAAACACCTGAAAAATTCGTCTACCTATTTGGCAGCACTCGCACCGAAGGCGCCGCCGCAATGAAGAACCTGCTCGGTGGCAAGGGCGCCAATCTGGCCGAAATGTGCCGCCTTGGCATTACCGTGCCATCCGGCTTCACCATCAGCACCGAAGCGTGCACCGCCTTCACCGAGCACGGGCGCGACGCGGTCTTCAAGCTGATCCAGGGCGAAGTACTGGCAGGCGTGAAGTTTCTGGAAGCCGAAATGGGCAAGCAGTTTGGCAACGCCAATGACCCATTGCTGTTGTCGGTGCGATCCGGCGCCCGTGCCTCGATGCCTGGCATGATGGACACGATTTTGAACCTGGGCCTGAACGACGAGGCGGTGGAGGGCCTGGCCCGCAAGTCCAACAACGAACGCTTTGCCTGGGACTCCTACCGCCGCTTTGTGCAGATGTACGGTGACGTAGTGATGGGGCTCAAGCCCGTATCCAAGGAAGACCACGACCCGTTCGAAGTCATCATCGACATGGTCAAGGAACAGAAAGGTGTCAAGCTCGACACCGAGTTGGACGCCGAAGACCTGAAGGAACTGGTGCAGCGCTTCAAGTCGCTGATCCGCGCGCGCATTGGCCGCGATTTTCCGACCGACCCGTGGGAACAACTCTGGGGCGCCGTGTGGGCCGTGTTTGAGAGCTGGAACAACGAGCGTGCCTGCGTCTACCGCGAGTTGAATGACATTCCCGCCTCGTGGGGCACAGCGGTCAACGTGCAGGCCATGGTGTTTGGCAACCTGGGCGACAACAGCGCCACCGGCGTGGCCTTTTCGCGCGATGCAGGCACGGGTGAAGACCTGTTCAATGGCGAGTTTCTGGTCAATGCGCAGGGAGAAGACGTGGTGGCGGGCATTCGTACACCCCAGCAGGTGTCGCTGGTGGGTTCACGCCGCTGGGCCGAACTGGCGCTCGTGAGTGAGGCGGACCGCAAGGCCAATTACCCGTCGCTGGAAGAGCTGATGCCCGGTATTTACCAGGAGTTGCTGCACGCCGAGACAACGTTGGAAAACCATTTCAGCGACATGCAGGACATGGAGTTCACCATCCAGGAAGGCAAGCTGTGGATGCTGCAAACCCGCAACGGCAAACGCACCGGCGCGGCCATGGTGCGCATTGCCATGGAGATGCTCAAGCAGGGAATGATCGACGAGAAGACCGCGCTGCTGCGCGTGGCCCCCGATCGGCTCAACGAGTTGCTGCATCCGATCTTTGACCCCAGGGCACTCAGCGCCGCCAAGCCCATAGCGCGCGGCCTGCCAGCCTCGCCCGGTGCCGCGACCGGACAGATCGTGTTCTTTGCCGATGAAGCCGAGACCTGGTTCAAGGCGGGCAAGGACGTGATTCTGGTGCGCCAGGAGACCTCGCCCGAAGACCTCCGCGGCATGAGCGTGGCCAAGGGCATTCTCACGGCGCGTGGTGGCATGACCTCGCACGCCGCCGTGGTGGCGCGCGGCATGGGCAAGTGCTGCGTGTCGGGCGCGGGTGCCGTGCATGTGGACCTGAAGGCGCGCACCATGACGGTGGGCGATGTGGTCTACAACGAGGGCGACTGGATCTCGCTCAATGGCTCCACCGGTGAGGTCTACGTGGGCAAGATTGACACCAAGGACGCCGAGCTGAGCGGTGACTTTGGTGCACTGATGGCGCTCACTGACAAGTACAAACGCCTCGAAATCCGGGCCAATGCCGACAGCCCGGCAGATGCCAAGGTGGCCCACAATTTTGGCGCCACCGGCATCGGCTTGTGCCGTACCGAGCACATGTTCTTTGAGGGCGAACGCATTCTGGCGGTGCGCGAAATGATTCTGGCCGACAACGAAGCCGGGCGGCGCAAGGCACTGACCAAACTGCTGCCCATGCAGCGTGGCGACTTTGAAGGCCTGTTCCGGGAAATGCACGACCTGCCCGTGACCATCCGCCTGCTCGATCCGCCCTTGCACGAGTTCCTGCCGCATGACGATGCCAACCAGCGCGTGATGGCCGCCGAGATGAAGGTCCCGCTGGGCAAGATCAAGTTGCGGGTCGAGGAACTGCATGAGTTCAACCCCATGATGGGCCACCGCGGGTGCCGCCTGGGCATCAGCTACCCCGAGATCACCGAGATGCAGACCCGCGCGGTGATCGAGGCGGCGCTGAACGTGCGCACGCTGGGCATCCACGTCAAGGCCGAAATCATGGTGCCGCTGGTGGGCACGGTGCGCGAGTTCAACGCCCAGGCTGAGGTCATCCGCCGCACCGCTGCGGCCGTGTTCGCCGAACGCGGCGAAACGCTGGACTACCTGCTGGGCACCATGATCGAGACCCCGCGCGCCGCGCTGATTGCCGACAGCATTGGCAAGCAGGCCGAGTTCTTCTCGTTTGGTACCAACGACCTGACACAGATGACCCTGGGATTCTCCCGCGACGACGCCGGCAAGTTCCTGCCCGACTACCTCAAGCGCGGCATCTACGAGCATGACCCGTTTCGCTCCATCGACCAGAAAGGCGTGGGCGCGCTGGTGCAGATGGCAGTGGAAAAAGGTCGCAGCGTCCGACCGGACATTGAAGTGGGGGTCTGTGGCGAGCATGGTGGCGACCCGGCCTCGGTGGCGTTCTTCCACCGTGCCGGGCTGGACTATGTGAGCTGCTCACCCTACCGCGTGCCGATTGCACGACTGGCGGCGGCTCAGGCGGCGCTCGGGTAGACCGCTCTGTTGGCCTATCCAACCTTAAAACGACACTCCACGCCATGCACACTCCGCCCGGACTCTCTGCCACCTTGTCATCGGATTCCTTGCAAATATTGATGACTCGGTACGACACATCGCCCCATGCGCTGGTACAGATCCTGAGGGAGGCGCAGGCTTTGCTTGGGTGGCTACCCCAAGAGGTTTTGGCTGAAATTGCCGTCGCATTGGGCCTGACCCTGGCACATGTGCAGGGCGTTGCGGGGTTCTACCGGTTCCTCCACACCAAACCCGTCGGCGCCTATCGGGTACTGTTCAGCAACAACATCACCGACCGCATGCTGGGAAATGAGGCGCTGATGCGTGACTTGTGCCAGCGACTTGGCGTCACACGGGGTCAGGAACGTGCGGATGGGCGCGTCAGCATTGATACCGCCTCTTGTACAGGTTTGTGCGACCAGGGCCCAGCGCTGCTGGTCAATCACCACCATGTCGTCACGCGATTGACACCGGGGCGCATCGAGCACATGGCTGCTTTGATCGAGGCCCAGGTTCCGCCATCGCAGTGGCCGCCCGAGTGGTCGCGGATTGACGACCAGATCCGGTTAACCGATGTTAAGTTGGGCACCCAGCCCGCCCCCGGAGATGCACTAGCAGCAGCCATGGCACGCGGGCCACAGGGCATGCTGGACGACCTCAAGCGCTCCAAACTGCGAGGGCGCGGTGGTGCCGGCTATGCCACGGCTACCAAGTGGCAGCTCTGCCGCAATGCCACAGGTCCGATGCACTACGTGGTTTGTAACGCCGACGAAGGAGAGCCGGGGACCTTCAAAGACCGTGTCTTGCTGACGAGCTACGCGGATGGCGTGATTGAGGGCATGACCATTGCCGCTTGGGTGGTGGGCGCGCGGCGCGGACTGATCTATTTGCGCGGCGAATACCGCTATCTTCTGGAGCACTTGCAAGCCGTATTGCGACGCCGCCGGGAGCAACACTTTTTGGGTACTGCCATCAGAGGGCACAGTGGGTTTGATTTCGACATTGATATCCACATTGGTGCTGGTGCCTACGTTTGCGGCGAGGAGTCCGCGTTGATTGAGTCCCTGGAAGGCAAGCGTGGCACACCGCGCATTCGCCCACCGTTTCCGGTGGAAAGTGGTTACCTGGGGTATCCCACGACGGTCAACAACGTCGAGACCTTCAGCGCCGTCACCCACATTGCCGTGCATGGCGGTGATTGGTGGTCCCGGATTGGAACACCCCAATCAACCGGAACCAAAATCCATTCTGTCTCTGGCGACTGCGAACGCCCGGGCATCTACGAGTACCCCTTCGGAACCCGCATTGGTCGTATCCTGGAAGACTGCGGGGCGGTTGACACGCAGGCGGTGCAAGTCGGTGGCCCCTCGGGCGTGTGCCTGTCGGCATTCGAATTCAATCGGCGCATTGGCTTCGAGGATGTGCCAACGGCGGGCGCCTTTATGGTGTTTGACCGCTCCCGCGACATGTTCACCGTAGCACGCAACTTCGCGCACTTTTTTGCCCACGAGAGTTGTGGTTTTTGCACGCCCTGCCGGGTGGGCACCAAGTTGGTCGTGCGGCGCATGGAAAAGCTCCAGCGCGGAGACGGATCTGCCGCTGACGTGCAGGTGCTGTTTGAGTTGGACAAGCTGATGCATGGAACCACCCATTGCGGCCTCGGCGCAGCCGCCTGCAACCCGTTACGTGACACGATTTCCAAATTTCGCCCGGCCTATGAACGTCATTTGAAGTCGCTACATTTCGTACCAGGATTTGATCTCGATGCCGAGTTGTCGCAAGCGCGGCTAGCCACCGCACGCGACGACAGCGGTGCCCACCTGGAGAACATTGAATGACCGTTCAACGTATCGACGCCCTGAGTCCAGGCACCTTTGAGCTCGATGGCCAGGATGTCGAGTTCGCTCCGGGAGACACCATTTTGCGGGCCGCTACGCGGGCGGGCCACTATATTCCCCACCTGTGCTGGAAGCCCGAGTTTGCACCGCACGGTTCATGCCGTTTGTGCACGGTCAAGGTCAATGGCCGAACGGGCGCCGCTTGCACGGTGATGGCCAGTGCCGGGCAAGAAGTGCAAAGCAACACCGATGAACTCAATGCGCAGCGCAAAACTCTGCTGCAGATGCTGTTTGTGGAAGGCAACCACTTTTGCCCATCGTGCGAAAAAAGCGGTAATTGCCTGCTGCAGGCAACTGCCTACGAGGTCGGCATGGAGGGGCCGCATTTTGAGGAGTTGTACCCCAGTCGGCCAGTCGACGCCAGCCATGCAGACATATTGCTTGACCTCAACCGCTGTATTCTGTGCGGTCTTTGCGTACGCGCCAGCGCCACGGTGGATGACAAGCACGTATTTGCGATTGACGGCCATGGCATACAGACCCATTTGGTCGTCAACAGCCCCAGCGGACTGCTCGGCGACAGCACCCTGGATCTCAATGATTGCGCGGCCCATATTTGCCCGGTTGGGGCCATTCTGCCCAAGCGCCGGGGCTTTGCTACGCCAATTGGGCAGCGTCGCTTTGACATCAGCCCGGTGTCCCAACAGGTTGAAAAGGATGTGACATGACGATGGCTCGTGATGGCGCGCCGCCACTGCACGCTTCCCATAAACTCAAGCTGGCCACAGTGTCGTTGGCGGGTTGTTTTGGTTGCCACATGTCTTTTCTGGACATTGATGAGCGACTGCTGCAACTGCTGGAACTCGTTGAATTTGACCGCTCCCCGCTGACCGATATCAAGACCATTGGCCGCTGCGACATCGGGCTCATTGAAGGTGGCCTGTGCAATGCGGAAAACGTGCACGTTCTGCGCGAATTCAGGGCCAATTGCAAGACCCTGGTGGCAGTCGGTGCCTGTGCCATCAATGGAGGACTTCCGGCGCAACGCAACCAGCTCAATGTTGGCCAGATCCTGCATGATGTCTACTGCACCCAGACCGGCATCGGCGCGAAGAGCCAGATACCCAACGACCCCGAGTTGCCATTGCCCCTCAACCAGGTGCATCCAATTCACGAAGTCGTGCACGTCGATTACTTTTTGCCAGGCTGCCCGCCCTCGGGGGATGCCATCTGGACTTTCTTGAACGACCTCATCGCTGGGCGCACACCCCATTTGGGACACGGCCTGATGCACTATGACTAGTAATAAGGATGGTTATGAGCTTTGCACTTGAGACCGCTGCCAACCCTGCCGGCCTGCGGCGGGTGGCAATCGACCCTGTCTCCCGCGTTGAGGGCCATGGCAAAGTCACGCTATTGCTGGATGAGAAGAACCATGTTCAACAAGTTCGCTTGCACATTGTTGAATTTAGAGGCTTCGAAAAGTTCATCGAAGGCCGGCCCTACTGGGAGGTGCCGGTCATGGTCCAGCGCTTGTGTGGCATTTGCCCGGTTTCGCACCACCTGGCTGCCGCCAAGGCTTTTGACCGCGTAATTGGTGCGTTACCCGTGCCCGCCAGCGCCGATGCCGTGCGCCGACTGATGCACTACGGGCAAATGCTGCAATCACACGCACTGCACTTCTTTCACCTGTCGTCGCCGGACCTGTTGTTTGGCTTCGACTCCGAGGTGGCACAACGCAATATCGTTGGAGTCGCACAGGCACACCCCGAGATCGCTAAGAAAGGCATATTCCTTCGCAAGTTTGGGCAGGAAATCATTCGCATCACGTCGGGTAAGCGGGTCCACGGCACCGGTGCGGTACCCGGCGGAATCAACAAGCTGGTGACCGCAGAAGAACGCGACAGTCTCAGACGCGAACTCCCACAGATGCTGTCCTGGGCACAAGACGCCGTAGACATTGCAAAGCAGCTCCATGCACAAAATCCGGTGCTCTACAACCGGTTTGGCAGCTTTCGTTCCAACCTGCTCTCGTTGGTCCGCCCCGATGGCGCCCTGGACTTTTACGATGGCGTGCTGCGCGCACGCGATGCTGACGGAAGAATACTGTTTGATGGTGTGCGCGACCAGCAATACCTGGACCTGATCGAAGAGGAAGTGCGGTCCTGGAGCTACATGAAATTTCCCCACCTGCGCAGTCTGGGGCGCGAGCTTGGCTGGTACCGGGTGGGCCCGTTGGCCCGGGTGCAAAACTGCGACTTCATTCCAACCCCCCGCGCAGAGGCCGAACGCCAGGCCTTTGTGGCCTGGGGCCAGGGAGAACTGGTGCATGCCACGCTGGCCTACCACTGGGCTCGCATGATCGAGATGTTGCATGCTGTGGAGGTGATTGCCGAGCTGCTGGACAATCCGGCGCTGCTGTCGGGCGACATGGTCAGCACCGGCACGCGCCAGCGCAGCGGTGTCGGCGTCATTGAGGCACCGCGTGGTACGCTGATCCACGACTACGACGTAGGCGACAACGATTTGGTGACCCGCTGCAATTTGATTGTCTCCACCACCCACAACAACCAGGCCATGAACGAAGCCGTGCGCGCCGTGGCTCGCGACTATCTGGATGGGCGCGAGTTGACAGAGGGTCTGCTAAACCACATTGAGGTTGCCATCCGTGCCTATGACCCCTGCCTTTCCTGCGCCACCCATGCGCTCGGTCAAATGCCGTTGGACATCTCGCTGGTGGGGCACGACGGAGCATTGATCGACAGGGTGGTCAAGTCACAGGGCGAATTGGTGCATGACTTGACCGGCGTTGGCGGGTGGGGTGCATGACATCGGGGCGAGCACCGCCCCTGCTCGTGTTCGGATGGGGCAATCTGAGCCGCGGTGACGACGCACTGGGTCCCCTTTGTATTGAAAGGCTGCGAGCCCGCTGTACAGCCGATGCCGGTGTGGAATTTTTGGACGACTACCAGTTGCAGGTGGAGCATGCCCTTGACCTGGTTGGACGCAAGCGGGTTCTGTTTGTAGATGCCAGTCTGAACTGCGAAGCTCCGTTTGCAGTGACGCAATTGCATGCTGAGCAAGACCCGAGTTTCACCACCCACGCCCTGTCGCCCCAAGCACTAATGCAGGTTTTTCTTGATTTGCAAGGGGTGGCTCCGCCACCGTGCACGCTGTTGGCGATTCGGGGGGAACTTTTTGAATTGGGTGATCCGCCCAGTGCGTTGGCTGTGGAGCATCTGAACGCTGCCACGCAATGGGCGCAGACTTGGCTGCAGCAAGGGTGAGCGCGGTCGTATCCGGGCTAGCGTAACCCGCATCCCGCGCTACCGCGGCATGCTGTACTGGTCTTTCATTTTCAGCACATGTGACTCCCACACGCCGGTGTAGCGCGCAGCGTCAACCACCGGTTTCTTGAGCATCTTCAGGCACTGTTCCATTTGCAATGGTGTGCTGCTGGGCTTGGAATACAGCTGCAGGGCAAACTTGGAGAAGTCACGCACCAGCACATCAAATATCTGGTCAATGACTGCGCCCTCCAATCCATAGATCCTGGCGTTCTCCAGGATGAGCTGGCCGTAGACCACCAGCGTAAACATCTCACCTGCAGTCAGTAGAAAGTCGATGTCCTTGGCCTGTTCGGCCGACGGTGGCGCCTTCATCATCATCTCGCGGAACAGCTTGATCTGCTCCTTGAACACACTCAGGTTGGGCAGGTCGTAGCTGTCGTAGGCGATGCGGTAATCGTGAAACTTGATCTTGCCAAGGCCCTTGGTGGGGCCCTGATTGAACAGGAAGGCGTCGTCGCTGCCCTCGTCGCGTCGGGGCACCGGCGCGTACTCCGCTGGGAAGAAGAAGTAATTGGGCATGAACTTGATGATCAGCGCCATGTTCACGTGCACCGTGCCTTCCAGCTTGGGCAAGCAACGGATGTCCTGAGCGGCCATGGCGAAGTACGGCTCCTTCTCGAAGCCCTTGGCGGCAATCACATCCCACAGCAGGTTGATCACCTCTTCGCCCTGGGTGGTGACCTTCATCTTCACCATGGGGTTGAACAGCAGGTAGCGGCGGTCTTCGCTTGACGCGCTCTTCATGTAGTCGGCCGCGCGCAATGCAAACAGCTTCATGGACACCAGGCGCACATAGGCATCGGTAAACAACTGCTTGACGTGGGGGAATTCGGTGACCGTCTTGCCATAGAGGTGCCGGTTGGCCGCATGGTCTATGGCCTCATAAAACGCGTGGGTGCAGATGCCGATGGAGGCCCAGCCCAGGTTGTACTTGCCCACGTTGACGGTGTTGAGCGCGGCGTTCCAGGCGTCATCGCCATGGTGCAGCACGTCGTCTTCGGTGAACGGGTAGTCCTGAAGGCGGTACTCGGCCACGTAGTTCTGGCTGTAGACCGTGTTCTTGATGAGCTGGTAATTGGGGTGCTGCGAGTCTGCAGCGAAGAAGATGTAGGCACCGGTATCGGCCATCTTGCCAAAAGTCGACACCATGGCCGCCTTGTTGGCGTTGCCAATGTAGTACTTACCACCAGTTGCGCTGTAGGTGCCGTCCGCGAGCTTGGTGACGACCATGTCCGACGAGTAGATGTCTGCTCCATGCTCTTTTTCGGACAGGCCGAAGGCGAAGATGTTGCCCTCGTCGAGCAGGCGCTTGGCCTTGGCTTTGGCCTTCTCGTTGCCGCTCATCCAGATGGGGCCTATGCCGAGTACCGAGACCTGGTAGGTGTACCAGTAGCACAGGCCGTAGAAGCCCAGAATTTCGGCAAAACCACACACCCGCCAACTGTCCCACACCGCATTTTCGCCTGACTTGCCTTGCGCAGCAGGCGTCATCATGGAGGCAAACAAGCCCTCCGCTTTGGCAAATTCCAGAAAGTCTGCGTACCAGACGGCCCCGTTGAAATCTTCCTTCAGCTTGGTCAATCCCTTCTTCTCGAAGAAAGCGACCGTCTTCGCCATGATGTCGCGCGAGCGCTGGTCTGGGTAGTTGCGGGTCAGGTGGCGGGGGTTGAGCAGCAGCATGTGAACTCCATGAAAAGCTTGCCCGCATGCCGGAAGCACAACGCAACGGGGCGGACCAAGACGCGCCACATGATAGTGCTGTGCGGATGGGCCTTTATTGCGCTAACGCAAAGCGGATTTGAACAGCAGCCACTGTGCCGCGGCAGTCTGGTGGCAGGTGCCTCACGCCTTGAAGGCCAGAGACCGCTGCATGATCTCCAGCACCGCGTTCATGTCCGCGATGGGAACCTGCCCCGGCGCGGATGTGCCGGCCCCCACGACAAAACTCATGGCAGACCCAAAGGTCCAGCCAAACAGGCGCGTCAACGCGCCATAGCCGCCCATGGACATGCTGACCAGCGGAATGTCCAGCGTCTGACTGGCCGCCAGCGTCGCGCCCAACACGCTCAGCACATCCTCCAGCCGCTGCGGCATGACCGCGATCTTGGCGACATCGGCCCCCAAGTCTTTGGCTTGTGCAAAGCGCTGGCACAGCACCTCCTGCGCGGGGGTGGACTGGAAGTCATGGTACGACAGCACCAGCGCCACGCCATGGGCACGGGCAGCGGCACGGACCTGGGCGATGTGGCCGGGGTCGTTGTTCATCTCAAAGTCCACCAGCTCCACAAAGTGGCTAGCGCAGACCGCCACGATCAGGGCCACCACCTCTTCTTCCCCTAGGGCGATGGGTTCACCGCCCTCGCGGATCGAACGCCGGGTGAACAGCAGCGGGATGCCACCAGCAGCCTGCCGAATCTGGCCGGCCAGCGCCACCACTTCGGCCGTATTGCCGATGCCCTCGAAAAAGTCCACCCGCCACTCCAGCAGGTCCGGCTGCAGGGCCACGACACAGGCCACCTCTTCCAGAATGCGTGCGCGGCTGCGCCCCACCAACGGGGTGCAAAGCGCGGGGAAACGCCCGCTGCCGAGGGGCTTTCCATGAAGCATGATGGGTTTGGCGGTGTGCATGTCAATACTCTCCAGATGTCAAAAGGGTGGCCGACGGTTGCGCCGCGCGTCACGAAACCCGGAACGTCTCCAGGTGGATGCTGGTCTCGGTGTTGCTGATGCCCTTGAGCAGGCGGATGCGCTCCAGCACCTTGGCCAACTCCTGCAGGGTTTCGGCACGCAATTCTGCCAGCAGATCCCAGCGGCCATTGGTGTCGTGCAGCGTGGCCACGCCAGGTTCACCCAGCAGGCTGGCAATCACGGTGCGGGTCTGGTTGCCATCGACCGCAATACTCATCCAGGCCTTGATGGTGTTGTGCTGCACGTCCGGGCGCAGGCGCACGGTGTAGCCGACGATAACGCCGTCGTCTTCCAGACGCCGGATGCGGTTGGTCACCGTGCCACGGGACACCCGCAACTTGGCCGCCAGCGCGGCCACGGTCAGGCGCGCATCCTGGCGCAGCAATGACATCAGTTTGTGGTCGATTTCATCCATTGTGGCAATTTATCATGCCAGAACGTCAATAAGTTGCCTATTTCTATACATTATTGTCGATTGTGGTTGTTTGAACGAAAAACCATACTCCTTTCATGACAACACCAACTACCGCAACCAACCACACGCTGTTTCTGAGCCCGCAGGACATCGCCGCCATGGTCAGCCGCACCGGCCTGGCCACTACCCTGCAAGGTCTGGCCCGCTACATCCACCAGGACTTCCTGCGCTGGAAGAGCTTTGACAAGTCGGCCCGGCTGGCGGCCCATTCGCCAGACGGCGTGATCGAGCTGATGCCAATTGCCGACGCCAGCACCTACACCTTCAAATACGTCAACGGCCACCCCAAGAACACGGCCCGGGGCTTGTCCACGGTGATGGCCTTTGGCGTGCTGGCCGATGTGGCCAGCGGCTTCCCGCTGCTGATCAGCGAGCTGACCCTGACCACCGCGCTGCGCACGGCCGCCACGTCGGCCGTGGCGGCGCGGGCACTGGCACGCCCCAACAGCCGCGTGATGGCGCTGATTGGCAATGGCGCGCAAAGCGAGTTCCAGGCCCTGGCCTTTCACCACCTGGTGGGCATCTCCGAGATTCGCCTGTTCGATGTGGATTTACAGGCCACGGCCAAGCTGCTGCGCAACCTGCAGAACAACCCCGACGCGGCCGGTCTGCGCCTGGTGGTGTGCAGCAGCACCGCTGAGGCGGTGCGCGGCAGCGACATCGTCACCACGGTCACTGCCGACAAAACCAATGCCACCATCCTGACCCCCGACATGCTGGAGCCTGGCATGCACATCAACGGCGTGGGTGGCGACTGCCCCGGCAAGACCGAGTTGCACGCCGATGTACTGCGCGCCGCCAGCGTGTTTGTGGAATACGAGCCGCAGACCCGTATCGAAGGCGACCTGCAGCAAATGGACGACAGCTTTGCGGTCACCGAGTTGTGGCAGGTGCTGTGCGGACAAGCCGTGGGCCGTGCGCGCACCGACCAGATCACACTGTTCGACTCGGTGGGCTTTGCGATGGAAGACTTCTCGGCCCTGCGCTATGTGCACGACCTGGCCCGCTCATTGCACATCGGCAACCCCATCCCGCTGATCCCCGAGTTGGACAACCCCAAGGACCTGTACCAGTTGATCCGGCCAGTGTCCGCCCCGGTAATGGACAAGCTGGCGAGCCAAGCCACGCCAGCAGTGACGGCGTGACCGCCCGGTATTCGCCCCAGGCACCGGCCGCCGTGGTCATGGTGCGCCCGCATGCGTTTCGCTCCAACCCGGACACGCTGGCGTAAGGGTGCACCTGTTTGAAGACACCGGCACCGCCACGCCGGACGCGGTGTTCCCCAACAACTGGTTCTCCACCCACGCCGGCGGCCACGTCGCCATCTACCCGATGGCCACACCCAGCAGCCAGCGCGAGCGGCGCTGGGACATCATCGACGGCTTGAAACAGCACTACCGCGTGCAGGATGTCATCGACTATTCGGGGCTGGAGCAGGACCATGTCTATCTGGAGGGTACGGGCGCCATGGTGCTGGACTATATCGACCGCGTAGCCTACGTGGCCCGCTCGAACCGCGCTGACCCGTTGGCGCTGGAGCGGTTTTGCACCCACTTCAACTACGAACCGCTGCTGTTTGGCGCGGCCGACGCCAGCCGCCAGGCGGTCTACCACACCAATGTGCTGATGTGCATCGGGACCGACTTCGCCATGGCAGGTTTTGACATGATCACCGACGCGCAACGCCGCCGCGAAGTGCGCCAGCGCCTCAGCGAAAACGGCCGCACACTGGTCGAACTGACTGCCGCGCAGATTGGTGAATTCGCCGGCAATGCACTGGAGCTGCAGGGCAGCGATGGCCGGCTGCTGGCGCTGGAGGTGCCCACCATCGAGCTAGCGGGCGGCTCGGTGCGCTGCATGCTGGCCGGCATCCACCTGAAGCCGCGCCCGGGCCAGAGGGATGCCTCAGTCGAATGACGGCACTTCGGGCTTGGCCACGGGTTTGCCCGCAGCCGCCCAGGCGTCAAAGCCGCCGGCGATGGACTGCACGTTCAGGTAGCCCATATCGTGCAACACGGCTGCGGCCAACGCGGCACGGCCACTGGTCTTGCAGTACAGCACGATCTTCAGGTCACGCGGTTGCAGGGCGGGGTTGGCGCTGAACTTGAACTCCAGCATGCCGCGCGAGATGTGCACCGCGCCACCCAGATGGCCCGCGGCAAATTCATCGGCTTCGCGCACATCGACCAGCACATCGGCTTCGCGAATGGCCTGTTCGGCATGGTCTAGGGCGACTTCCTGGACCCGGGTTTTGGCGGCCGCGACGAGGTCATGGGCTGTTTTCATACATTATTCCTTGTTAATTTACTATCAAATTAGTAGCTAATAAATCATTACTCACGAGGGCTAGCGGCCTATTTCACTCATAGCCGCTGACCCAGCCAGCGGGTCACATGGGCCAGCCCCTGGTGACCTAGCCCTTCCGACAACTGGATCTCACCGTGCCAGGACAGTTCACAGCGCAGCAGCCCGGCAAAGTCTGCGCCCAGCACCTTCGGCGTGTACAGCATGTCCACATCCTTGGGGCCACCACTGCTATGGGCGAGTTGCTCCGGGTGAAAGGCCTCCAGCAGCAACCAGCCGCCCGGGCGCAGGCCTAGCGCCAGACGCCGGTGCGCTGGCTGACGAATGGCGCTGGGCAAATGGGTATAGACCAGCACCACGGCATCCAGCATCGCGGGCTCGGGTGCCCAATCAGTCAGATCAACCAGTTCCGTGACAAGCGACACGCCGCGGCGGGCGGCCAGCGCCTGTGCTTTCTGCAGACCCACGCTGGAATAGTCCACAGACGTAACACTGTGCCCGTGCTCGGCCAGCCAGACGCCGTTGCGCCCCTCGCCGTCGCCGGGAACCAGCACGCGACTGGCTGGCGCCAGGCGCGTGGCCTGCTCACGCAAGAAGGCATTCGGTTCAGTGCCGTATTTGTAGCCCGGCTCGGCAAATCGTTGGTCCCAGAAGTTCATGACGGCCATGGTAGTAGGTCAGCGCGGCACGATAAAGACGGCCTTCTCGTCCAGTTTGCCGATGTCGCTCTTCGCGGCTATCTCGAAATGGATGGCGTGAGAGCCTGGCTGGGCACCCTCCATCGGCCCCTGCACCCGCACAGCAACCCAGCGCGCCTGGGTGGACGCAATCTCGATATCGTTCTCGGACACCACCTGCAGATCCGGCATGCCCTTCACTGAAATGTGGAACTGCTGCGTGGCCTCGGTGGCATTCATGATCTGCAGGCGGAACACGTTCTCGATGCGCCCCCCATCGGCAATGCGGGCCAGGGCCCCCCGGTCGCGCACCACGTCCACCTTGAACGGAACGCGCAGAGCCAGGCTCACCGCCATCGCGGTCACCACGGTGCCCAGAATGGCGACGTAAATCAACACCCGTGGGCGCAGCACATGGCGCAGCGTTTGCCCGCGGGTCCAGTGCTGGTTGATGGCGTTCTCGGTGGAATACTTCACCAGGCCTCGCGGGTAGCCCACCTTGTCCATCACCGTGTCGCAGACGTCGGCGCAAGCGCCACAGCCTATGCATTCGTATTGCAGGCCCTTGCGGATGTCGATGCCGGTGGGGCAGACCTGCACGCACAGGCTGCAATCCACACAGGCGCCCAGGCCCAACGCCACTGGATCAGATTTTTTGGAGCGTGCGCCCCGTGGCTCGCCGCGTTCGGCATCGTAGGTGACGATCAGCGTGTCCTTGTCGAACATGGCGCTCTGGAAGCGGGCATAGGGGCACATGTGCTTGCAAACCTGTTCGCGCATGAAACCGGCGTTGCCATAGGTGGCAAAGCCGTAGAAGAAGGTCCAGAAAATTTCCCATGCGCCCAGGTCCCAGCGCGCGAATTCACCAGCCAGATGCGTAATCGGCGTGAAGTAGCCCACGAAGGTGAAGCCGGTCCACAAGGCCACGGTGAGCCACAAAAAGTGCTTGCCCGCTTTGCGTGTCAGCTTGTCGGCGTTCCACGGGCCGGCGTCGCGGCGCATGCGAGCCGAGCGGTCACCCTCGGTCTTTTTCTCCAGCCAGAGAAAGATTTCGGTGTACACCGTCTGCGGGCAGGCGTAGCCACACCACAGGCGCCCGGCGACCGCGGTGAACAAAAACAGCGAGAAGGCTGCGATCACCAGAATGCCGGTCAGGTAGATGAAGTCCTGCGGGTACAGCACCAGCCCGAAGATGTAGAAGCGCCGCGCGCCCAGGTCAAACAGCACGGCCTGGCGCTGGCCCCACTCCAGCCAGGGCAGGCCATAGAACACCAGTTGCGTCAACCAGACCATGCCCCAGCGCCAGTTGGAAAACAGCCCGGTCACGCTGCGCGGATAGATTTTCTTGTGCGCCTCATACAGTGAGACCATCTCGGCATCGGCACCGGGCGGTGGCTCTATCGGCCCCTTGTCGGGCGACGGCGCGATGGGAATGATGATGCGTCCCTTTTCAGTCTGGTTGTTCACGGATTCGTCCTTGGGTTATTCAATGGCTGGCGCGATTGACCATGTGGTCGGCCATCTGCGCAAAGGTGTCGATCAGCTTGGACCGAAAGGCCTCGTCCGCCACCTGTTCGGTCAACGCCTGGGTCATGCACAGCATCCACTCGTCCCGCTGTGCCAGGCCCACGGCATACGGACTATGGCGCATGCGCAGGCGCGGATGGCCTTTCTTCTCGATGAACAGAGATGGCCCGCCGAACCAGCCCGACAAAAAGTCAAACAAATTTTCCTCGCTGCCCTTGAGGTCTTCCGGGTGCATGCGGCGTACGCTGTAGGCCTCGGGCAGCTCATCCATCAGCGCATAAAAGCGATGGGCCAGCCGCTGGATGCCCGCCGCGCCGCCCAGTCGTTCGTAGGGCGTGTGTTCGGTTTCCCGGGTCTTCATCATGTCTTCCTTATCTTTCATGTGTCGAAGGCAAGGCTGCGACCCGTGCCAGAAATTCGTCGCGGGACAGGCCTGCAAACAACGGATGCCAGCGCCGCTGCTCCAGCACCGTACTCACCGCCCGGGCACGACGACCATGGCCGGCAAACAGCAGAGTCTCGTCGGGCAAGGTGAACACCTGCTGGCGCACGCTGTCCCACAGGGCCTCTGGCACCGCTGGCACGGGCTGGTAGGGGCAGGCATCCACGGCCAGCAACCCACCACAAAACAGACGGTCCCGCCAGGTAAAACTCAAACAACTCGCGGTGTGCCCCGGCGTGGCCAGCACGCCGATGACTTCATTACCACATGGCAGCATATCGCCATGCGCCACGCCCTGCAGACCGGACGCCGGATGCCCTTGCACGACCGGCGCACCCAGAAGCACCAGTAGACCGGGCTCGTCTGGCACCAGCGTGTCGTGCTGGTGTGTCCGCAGCACCCAGCGCAAACGCAACTCGCGCTCGGCCAGCAGGGACCGCAGCAGCGGCAGGTCGCGCCCGCGCGGGTCCACCAGCACGGCCTCACGCGCATCCGCATCGGCCAGCAAATAGCTGATCTCACCAGTAGATTCGTCGTGAAGGATACGGAAGTACATAGTAGCTTCCACTCACAAGAAGCATGCCATCAGCACGTCGCCCGAAAACCTGTTGAAATTCAACGACTTACGCCACGCAACCGAACATCCGTGGGATACCGGCGGGCGAAAACTGCCAACTTTGACAGTCCATTGTCAGTCTTTGGCAGAATACTGGCAGCCCATCGCCACCCTGCCGCCCATATGACAGAAGCCACTTCCAAACCCTTGCCCGAACTGGTGTCCTATCTGGAAGGCCTGGCCGAGCCCCACATCCTGTTCGACACGCAGTACCGCATCCTGGCGGCCAATGCCGCCTACCGGCGCCAGTTCAGCCCCGAACGCAGCGTGGTGGGGCGCACCTGCTACGAGGTATCACACCACTTTTCCGTGCCCTGCGACCAGGCCGGCGAATCCTGCCCGCTGGCAATGGCCCGTGCGTCGGGTCAGCGCGAGCGGGTTCTGCACCTGCACCACACGCCCAAGGGCGAGGAATACGTCAACATCGAACTCTCGCCCCTGCGCGATGCCAGTGGCGCACAGGCTTTTTTTGTAGAGCGGATGGAGCCCCTGAAGGTGGCCCAGGGCCAACCCGACGCACAAAGCCTGATCGGGCGCGCCCCGGCCTTTCAGCGCATGCTGGCGCTGGTGGCGCGCGTGGCACCCTCGCAGGCTGCAGTGCTGCTGCTGGGCGAGTCCGGAAGCGGCAAGGAACTGGTCGCCCAGGCCGTCCACCAGGCCAGTACGCGCGCGCACCAGCCCCTGGTGGTGGTGGACTGCTCCAGCCTGCCGGAGAACCTGTTCGAGTCCGAATTGTTTGGCCATGAGCGCGGTTCGTTCACCGGTGCCACGGCCAGCAAAGGCGGTCTGGTGGAAGCGGCCAGTGGCGGCACGCTGTTTCTGGACGAGGTGGGCGACATTCCCTTGAGCATGCAGGTCAAGCTGCTGCGCCTGCTGGAAAGCGGAACCTATCGCCGCGTGGGCAGCACCGAGTTGCGCCACGCCGACATTCGCATCATCGCTGCCACCCACCGCGACCTGGACGCCATGGTGCTGGAGGGACGCTTTCGGGAAGACCTGTACTACCGCATCAGCACCTTTCCCATCCACCTGCCCGCCCTGCGCGAGCGGCGTGAAGACATCGCGCTGCTGGCCGATGCACTGCTGCAACGCGTGGCGCCGAAACGGCGCTTGCGCCTGGCACCCGACGCGCTGGCCCTGCTACAGGCCCACGACTTCCCGGGCAACGTGCGCGAACTGCGTAACCTGCTGGAACGCGCCACACTGCTGTGCGACGGCGACGTGATCCAGGACACGCATGTACTGCAGGCCCTAGAGACAGGCCGTCGAGGGACACCCCCAGTACCCGCCGGTGTCAAAAATACAGAGACACCCGGTTCCCATTCGCTTCAGGCTATTCAGCGCACTGTCTTGTTCCAGGTGCTCGCCGACCACACCGGCAGCCGTGCAGAACTGGCCGCCAAACTCGGAATCAGCGAGCGGTCTCTGTACCGGAAACTTAAGCAAATGGTCCAACCGCACTGATACCATGGGCACACCATGATCAAGCGCATCGCGTCCGACCAGTTGGTGGTGGGAATGTTTATCCACGACTTGGACTGCGGCTGGATGGCGCATCCGTTTCTGGTCAGCCAGTTCAAGCTCACACAGGTCAGTGAAATTGAAAAGATCATCCAGTACGGCATCCGCGCGGTCTACATTGACACGGCGCGCGGTCTGGATGCACCCGGTGCAACGACGCAATCCGAAGTCAATGCCGAGTTGGACCGCGCAATCGCACCGGTCCTGGCCAAAGCAGAAAAGCCGGTTCCGCACATACCGCTCAGCGATGAACTGGTGGTGGCCAAGCGGGTGCTACTGGAAGCCAGAGGCGTGGTGCAAGACATTTTGTCCGACGTGCGACTGGGACGCCAGGTCGAAATGGAACGTCTGGACCCCGTCGTTGACAAAATCATCCAGTCCGTGCTGCGCAACCCTGGCGCGTTGACCAGTCTGGGCCGGGTCAAGCAAAAGGACCACTACACCTTTCAGCACTCGGTCAACGTCGGCGTGTTGCTGGTCAACTTCTGCCAGCATCTGGAACTGGGCCGGGACGTGATCCGGGACGCCGCCATTGGTGGGCTGTTGCACGATATCGGAAAAATGAGAACACCCGATGTCATCCTGAACAAACCCGGCAAGCTATCGGACATGGAATTCAACGTGATGCGCCAGCACGTCACACAAGGTGTAGAGGTATTGCGACACGTGGCCGGCATCCCGGCTGCATCGATGGAGGTAGTGGCCCAGCACCATGAACACATGGACGGAGGCGGGTACCCCAGGGGATTGAAAGGCGACGAGATATCACAACTCGGTCAAATGTCCGCCATCGTTGATGTCTACGATGCGTTGACCTCCATCCGCGTGTACCACCAGGCTATGGAGCCTACACAGGCACTGCGAAAACTTCTGGAGTGGAGCCCGTTGCATTTCAGCGGCGAACTGGTGCAACGCTTCATCCAATGCATCGGCATTTACCCGGTGGGCACACTGGTCCGGTTGGAGAGCGGATTGATCGCAGTGGTGCTGCAAGAGTGTGCCAGCAACTTGCTGCGCCCCACTGTGCGTGCGGTGTACGACAGCCGTCGCGACCAGCCTATTGCGCCACGCGACATCGACTTGCTGTCACCCGCAGTGACCGACCGCATCGTCGGGCATGAATCGGCAGCCCGCTGGAAAATCAATACACGCCAATACCTTTAGCACAGCAGCGGACCCGCTACCGGCAACGCTACTTGTATTTGGCGTCAATGTCCCACACGGCGGTCTGGACCAGGCGCTGCACCATGGTGTCCAGTCCCACGCCGCCCTTGGCGCTTTCGGACATCCCCATCACACTGCTGCTCGTAGCGCCAACTTCCATCTTGAGCTCCTTGTAACCCTGCGCAACCTGCTCGGTGGTGTTGGCGTTCATGATCTTGTAGCGCATGCCCACCAGCCAGACACCGCTGGCTTCGCCGGTCTGCACCGAGCCGACAACCTGCCCGGTAGCCGACCCCGCCCTGCTACCCGACAGGCTGCCAATCAAACCGCCAATTGCGCGGCCGTCAAAGCCCTTGGTGTTGGACGCAATCTGCTCGGCCTTGAGGATGTCGAACTTGACAATCCATTTGGTGGTCTTGAGCTTGCCGACCTGCATGGTCTTGCGAGCCGCCGCCACGTTGCCCAGGTTGTAGGCCAGCGTGATCTCGTTCAACAAATGGCCCAGATTGGCGCGCTCCAGCACGGTGAAGTTGGCCTGCGACAGCTCCAGTTCACCGAAGTCGGCAATATTGTTGGCTGAAAATTTTTGCGTGAAGGTGGCATGGGCGCTCTTGATGTCGCCAGGAATCACGATCAGGGCAGGCCCCTTCTTCTTAACGTTTTTGTATTCGACTTCCTTGTATGCGGCAGCATCGGCGGCCGCATTGGCCTTGGCCGACGTGGAACTGCCCGCTGTCGGTGACGGATTTCCAAACGCAGGGGCCCCGGATGTGGCCGCAGGCTGCGGCTCCGCGGTGGTCTTGGGAGCCGTCTCCATGCAGCCTGCCATCAGCACACTGAGCGTGACGGCGATAAACGAAATGACGAAGCGTTGCGTGCGCATAGATGTACCCATCTCTCTGAAAAACAGCCGCCGGCCAGCGGTTCAGCAGAGTCTACGACTTTCTGCGGAGTACAACAGCGCTTTCAGATCATTGGGCCGGAACCGTAATCGTGCTTTCGCGCAGAATGCCACCGGCTTTGGCGCTACCCTCCAAGCGCGAGGGGTTGAGCAGCCGCGCGTCATTCAAGCCACCGCGCCGTGCTTCTGCGAAGGCATTGCGGGCCTCGGTGCGGCAGGTGTTCAAGGATTGGCTGGATTGCCCGCTGTTGCAGAACGCCATCTCCTGCAGGTAACGGGCCTGCGCGTCGGTCTCGGGGTTGGACGGGCCAGCCAGCGCGGCGCAGGCAGCGAGCAACGCGCTGACAAAAACCAGGGTACGGCGGTGTGTTGCAAAGTGAGAGGTGGTCATGGGATGTCCTTGTTGTGAAGCCACAGACTAGACGAATAGCCCACATGCTTCTGTACGTCTGCGCACAGAAGCCAACGCCGTGACCACCTTGATCGGCAACGGCCAGATCGATCTGGCACACGATACACTGGCTCTAACGCTCAACCCCAAGACCAAGAACGCCAGCCCGCTGGCACTGATTCCGCTAGAGGATCCCGGACCGTGAAAGGACCGCGACCGTGGGCACCCGACTGCCATACCGCCAGGTCGCTGAATCACTCCTGATTTGATAGCGATAGCGCTCTATTTCGCGAGGGCTACAGCCTGTTTTTACTCACTCGTCGTGAAGTCTGGGCGAAGATTGCCCTTCTGCAAGCTCTCCGGTATCGGGGTCGACCCAGTCGGAAATTCCGATCTCGTCTTCCGCCTCCTGCAATGACTCGCCGGGTTCAGACGTTTCTTCATCCACAGCGCCCATGTCGGCCAACGCCGCCTCCAGCGTTTCAAACGGGCCGAATTCCTGCTTTCCATCAGGCCCCTGCCAGTGGTAACCGTCGGGTCGCAGGATGACGGATCCCATGTCAACTTCGGTCAACTCTTCCTCTCCAACGTCCGTAGGTTCGTCAACGACTGGGGGTGCCGGAATCTTCTTTGTCATGGTTATTCTCCAGATAGGACCAACTCCAATATCTGCATGCTACTCCCTGCAGACCACACTGAGTTTGACATCGGACAAGCCCACGACAGGATAGCGACGCCATTCGGGCTCGTGGAAGCGCTGGCCATTGGAGAAAATGAAATCCAGCACGTCCGCCTGGCTGGCAACCCGCTCGGGAAACGCGCGCTTCCACGCCTCAAAACGCGCGCGCAGCTCGGGCTCTGCCTGCAGCATCTCGAGCGCCGTGTCCTCGAACACATAGTCTGAGTACGCTTCCTTTTTCTCCAGAATGCTGTTGAAAAAACCCCAGCGAAAAAAGCTGTCGTGCGCCTGCGGCTCCAGCGTTTCGACGGCATAGCGAACATTCGGCTGGTCCAGATCCACAACGGCGTCGCCCGCGTGGGCCTGGATACTTTCGGTGTGTTGGCTTACCTCCACTTCGTCATGGAACAAACGCCCTTCATACGCCTGCGTACGTGACACGACGTTGGCAATGCGACAGACCCGTGCCTGCAGGGTCTGCTCCGACACCAGCCGCTGCACCACCACCCCATTGCATTGCAAACGGTCAATGACCTCGCGCCAGGCTTGTGGAATCAAGTAGTAGTTCGGCGTGTCGACCTCCAGCGCCGGTACACAGCGGTTGTACCAGGCAATGTCGCGCTCCCACGGCTGGCTGCGGTCATAGGCCAGGCGGCTGTAGGCGCCCAGCACGCTGAGGCGGTGCACCGCCGCATACCCCTTGAAACGAAACGCAGCGGGGCGGCTGGTGTCAGTCTTCCACAGCAGCGGCCAGCGGCGCTGCGTGCGGGCACCAACACGCGCGGCGCGGCGCAGCTCCTGTATGTGTGGTGCATGACGGATGGTGAATGCCAGCACGACCTCAACCAGACTCCGCATCGACGCATAGCGATCCGCAAACGGTTTGAGCATGTGTGTCTCGGGCATGAAGCCGATGCAATGGTGCAGGGCCGCATAGCCGGTGGAGAAACGGGGCACCTCCAGAAAGTCTTCGATGCCGTCGTCCGGTGTGGCTCGTATGGGATTCACATACGGGCAGGTAGGCCAGCCACGTTCTGCCATGGTCGCGTAGACCGCCGGCAACATGGTGTCGCGCAGAAACCCGCCCAGTTCACCCCCCAGCTTGTCGGTCTGCGTGTTGATCAGCGTCATCGTGTACTTGTAGTCCGCACCATTGGAGGTGTGCGTGTCGACCATCACATCCGGGTCCCAGGCGGTGAAGAAGGCATTGAAAGCCTGTGCCGCCAGGCTGTCGCATTTGATGAAGTCGCGGTTCAGGTCCAGGTTGCGTCCATTGGCGCGAAAACCAAACTGCTCCGGGCCCAACTGGTTGACGCGCGATGTGGACTGGCGGTTGTTGCAGCCGTCGACGTTGTAGACGGGGATGAACAAAAACACGGTGTCGCCCAACGCCGCCAGACGTTCAGGCTGGGTGCAAAAGTCGCGCACCAGGGCCATGCAGGCGTCTATGCCCTCTGGCTCACCGGGATGGATGCCATTGTTGTTGAAGAACACCGGTCGCCCATGGGCCCTGATCTGCGCCCGGTCGAAAGCGCCATCGCTGCTGACAACCCCGGCGTGCAACGGCAGACCGTTGTCAGCCAGGCCCATAGTGAAGAAGTGCAGTACGCGGGGGAAGTCCGCGGTAAGCCTTTCATAGAAGGCAATGCATTCACTCCACTGCGTCGTCTGGTTCTGGTTGCCGCGCTCGTAGGGTGTGGGGTAAAGGTCAGCCTGTGCGTTATGCGCCATGGTGGATGCTTTCAGTGGGATCGCCGGGATAATAGCTGCCATGGACGCCAACGCAAACCTCTCCCACATCTGGTCTTTGGGCGGGCTGTCACCACAGGCATTGGAATATGTGGATTTATCCGGCGCAGACCCTGTCTTGCCCTCGTCGTTTGCCGTTGGCACGGCGGCCCAAACCAGTATTGCCGCCGCGGCATTGGCGGCTTGTGAGTTGGGCCATGCACGGGGGCAACAACGCCAGCGTGTGGGTGTTGACATGGCGCACGCGGCACTGGAATGCGAAGGCTGGTTTAGCGTGGACAGGCAGGTCCCCGACCTGTGGGATCCGTTCTCGGGCCTGTACGCCTGCGCCGATGGCTGGGTGCGCGTGCATGCCAATTTTGCCCACCACCGCGATGGCGCACTGGCCCTGCTAGGACTAAGCCACTCAAGCGCGCAGCGTGAGGATGCCGAGCGTGCCTTGCGCCACTGGAAGGCCTTGGACTTTGAACAGGCTGCGGTCGAGAGTGGTCTGGTGGTCGCAGCACTGCGCAGCTTTGCAGAATGGGATGCCCATCCCCATGCCCAAGAAGTGGCTGCACAGCCTTTGTTGACGCTGGAACGCATAGGAGACGCGCCACCGCTGGCGCTGCCCGAACTGCGCGCCGACCAGCTTCCGTTGACAGGCCTGCGCGTGCTGGACCTAACCCGCATCGTGGCCGGCCCGGTGGCGGGCCGAACCCTGGCCGCTCTGGGCGCGGACGTGCTGTTGGTCAACTCCCCGCACTTGCCCAACATCGGCCTGATTGCCGAGACCAGCCGCGGCAAACTGTCGTGCCACCTGGACCTGCACGCAGACGACGACCGACGCGCCATGGATGCGCTGGTGTCCGATGCGGATGTCTTTGTACAGGGCTACCGCCCGGGCGGCCTGGAGGCCTTGGGCTACGGACCCAAGGCGCTGGCCGCGCGGCGGCCGGGAATCGTCGTGGTATCGCTGTCCGCGTATGGAGAACAAGGCCCATGGGCGCTACGACGCGGTTTTGATTCCCTGGTGCAAACCGCCACCGGATTCAATGTGGCGGAGGCCGAGGCGGCAGGTGCGGCCCAGCCCAAGGCACTCCCTATGCAAATCCTGGACCACGCCAGCGGCTACCTGATGGCCTTTGCCACGGCGGCCGTGAAGGTGCGGCAATTGCAGGAGGGTGGGAGCTGGCATGTGCGCGTATCGCTGGCGCAAACCGCTCACTGGTTGCGCGGCTTGGGGCGTGTGCCGTCGGGCTTTGCGCTGGCTGCGCCGGACCGCCAAGCCTTTCTGGAGACCTATGCATCCGGCTTTGGCAGCCTGGTGGCCATACGACCCACGCCGCAGTTGTCGCGCACGCCCGCGCAGTGGAGCCGTCCATCGGTCCCACCGGGCACCCATGCGCCGGTGTGGCCTTAATTCGGGATTCTGTGGCGCACGGCGTCGCGGTCGGTTTTGGTGGGCTTGCCACGCTTGCTGCGTCAACGCGGTGGTTGGTGCGCTGGCTCTGTGGCAACCGCGAGTGCGGCCTGCGCCCGCCCGCCACACCACCCGCCTTGGGGCGAGATGTTGGGATGCAGAATCAGGCTGTAGCCCTCGTAAAATATGCAAGTGTTGCTATACCTTCAATAGCAAACAGAACGACCCGAAACCTCAGGCCTCATAGTCGAGGCTCGTCCCTTAACTCCACCACCACCTGTTCCTGCGCAAAGTAGACCTCTTGCTACGTGAAACGCGCGTCGGTCCGTTTTCCTCAGAATTGCAATTCAAATTGAACGTCAGGTATGGGGGAAATCGTAGACCTGCAATGGGGCTTGGATTCAACCGGTCGACGCAACAAGTTGGCTGAATCGTTCAGCAGGCGTTTCGTAGTTTAGGGTTTTCCTTGGACGTTCGTTGAGCTTTCGCGCCACTGCATTGAGTTGTGCCTGTGAGTACTGCGAGATATCGACAC
>CAINUX010000168.1 GCA_903853895.1 uncultured beta proteobacterium
CCCCCCGCTTTTCGAGATGCCTACCTTTCATCATGGATAAATTCTTGCTGCAGCAGCAGGTGCTGGAGCGGCTCGCCGAAGACCTGCTGCAAGCCGAACAGGCAGTGCGTGCGGCCCATGAAACGGCGACTCACGAAGAAAACATTGCCGAAAACAAATACGACACATTGGGACTCGAAGCCGCCTACCTGGCCATCGGCCAGGCTCGGCGCGCCGAAGGCATCCGCCAGGCGATGGCCAATTGGCGCCAATTCCGCCCGCGCCCCTACGAGGCCAGCAAAGGTATACAGCTCGGCGCGCTGGTCTGCCTAGTCGATTCCGACGACAAGCAACAACAGCTCTTTCTCGGGCCGGATGGGGGTAGCATGAAGTTGGTCAGCGGCGCTCAGCTCGTTCAGGTCATCAGCAGCGAAGCCCCTTTGGGCAGGGCCATGCTGGGTAAATGTGAGGGTGATGAGGTGTGGATACAGGTCGCTCCAATCCGACAGCAATTTGAGGTGCTGCGGGTTCATTGATCCGCAAGCAAGCCCACGCAAAATTGGCTGAGGTCAGCAGACGTGCCTGGAGGCTAGGCTTTGGCTGTGGGCCAGTTGCCGACATTCGCGGGTTACCGCTACCGGGGGCACAATCGATCGATAGCGCTGGGCGCAGTCAGAATGGTAGCTGCATACTTATTTTGAACGGAGATACCCAAATATGAACGTGATCGACTCAAGAGTAGCCAACATCCATGAATTGAAGCTTGAGCACTTTACGAAAGGTGAAAAGTTTGAATCCAACTCCGTGCGCATCGGACCGCTAATAGCAGCAAAGGACCTTGGCTATTCATACGATGTTGTCCCCCCTGGTAAGTCTTCCTGTCCGTTCCATAGTCATCGCGCAGAAGAGGAGATGTTCTTTATCGTTCAAGGTGAGGGAACACTGCGATACGGCAACGAAACACGCAGAATCCGAGCGGGCGACGTGATCTGCTGCCCGACGGGTGGCCCGGAATCGGCGCACCAGATCATCAACGACTCCGACGCCGCACTTGCCTATTTGTCAGTCAGCACCATGATGCCAGCGGAGGTCTGCGAGTATCCCGACTCCAAGAAGATTGGCGCTTTCGGAGGTGGCCTTAGGCACATGACACACACAAGCCACGACCTTGATTATTGGACTGACGAAATGTGAGTGTTGTGCCGAAACTCGTCTCTACTTCCAGCGGTTTCGTCCGATGGCCAAGTCTTGAAATTGGAATGCAAGATTGATCGACCGCCAAGCAGACGTCCAATCAACTTGCCAGACTGCGGTCGTTCATGATCAGGAGCTTCGTGCCCATTGCGGGTGCTCGCACGCAAGTAAACCGGACCTTCGTTTCGACCGCGCAACTTCAAACTAGTTGAGCGTAGCGTCCTGCCTTAACCGCTCAATTGCCAAGTCCAGAAACGCTCGAACCCGTTGAGGCGCCTGTCTGCCTTCTCTGTGCATGACATGCACAGGCAATGCCGCTGGTTCAAATTCTGGCAATACAGTCTTCAACTTTCCATTGCGCAAGTGCTCAGCGACCTGGTACGAAAGCAGGCGCGTCAATCCAAATCCGCCCACTGCTGCCGCCACGGCAGAATCGTTAGTCGTCGTAATCATCCGCGGCTGAAGCCGAATGCTTTTGGGTTCACCTTTTTCCAGCAATTTCCATTCGGGATTTGGAGTCACGCTGCTGGCTGAAACAATGGTATGCGAATGCAAATCATCGGGTGAAATCGGGATACCGTGTTTTGCCAGATAGTCCGGTGCTGCACAGATCACCCGCCTGACCTGTCCCACTCGAATGGCCTGCATGGTGGAATCGGGCAGTTCGCCGATGCGCACAGCAACATCCACACCTTCATCCAGTAAATTGACAACGCGGTCCAGAAATAGGCAGGACGCGCTAACTTCCGGGTAGCGGGTCAGATATTCCGTGACGATAGGCGTGACGTACATCGAACCAAACAGCACGGGTCCGGTAATAGTCAGTCTTCCTCTGGGCGACGCGTGCAGGCCACTGACGGACTCATCCGCTTCCAGCATTTCCGCCAGGATGCGTTTGCAATCCTGGACGTAACGGTCCCCCGCGTCGGTGACGCGGACGGTGCGCGTGGTGCGTGTCAGCAACCGAAGCCCCAAATGGGTTTCCAGCTCGTTGATCGCGCGCGTCACAGCTGGAGGCGACATGTTCAGCTTGCGCGCAGCCCCTGCAAACCCGTTCGTATCCACAACGGCAACAAACACATTGATCAGGTGGAATCGGTCCATAGTATTCCGGTAAATGGAATTGTGAATTGATTTCTGCGGTGATTCTACAGTTTGATCGAATTAAATACAGTTCATCCATTCGCTGTATTGCCAGCGAAGAAAAGATTCAAACCACTGTAAACCCGAAGGAAGTCACCATGTCCATCAAGCTCCATCGTCACCCTCTTTCCGGTCATTCGCACCGCGCACAGCTTGCTCTTTCTCTCCTTCAAGTGCCGCACGAATTGGTCGAAGTCGACCTGATGAAAGGCGCACACAAGACCCCCGAGTTCGTCAAACTCAGTCCATTCGGCCAGGTGCCGGTACTCGACGACAACGGCACCACACTGTTCGACTCCAACGCCATCCTCATCTACCTGGCCACAAAGTACGACGCCGATCGTCGTTGGTTGCCACGTGACCCCAAAGGCCAAGCAGATGTGCAGGCCTGGCTATCGGTAGCCGCGGGTCAGATCGCCTTCGGCCCTGCGGCGGCACGCCTGATTACCGTGTTCGGTGCCAAGTACAACCCGGAAGACGTGATTGGTCGGGCACACGGTCTGCTCAAGGTGATGGACGCTCAACTGGCGACGCGCCACTTTTTGGTGGGCAATGGCGCCACGCTGGCCGACATTGCCGGATACAGCTACATCTCAGCTGCTCCAGAAGGCAACGTGGATCTTTTAGCTTACCCCAACGTACGTGCCTGGTTGGCACGCGTGGAAGCGTTGCCGGGATTCGTGCCATTCCAGAAAACAGCCGTCGGCATGGCCGCTTGAGCATCCACTTTCACTTCAATTGGAACCGATCATGCACCCCGCGACCCCACGTAACGACAACCCCTTTCATGCCGGCGAGCAAGCCGTGCATGAGCGACTGGGCATTCGCGAGCGCATGGCGGGTGTCGGGCAGCGCGTCATCCGCACCGCTATGCCGGAGCAGCATCAGCGCTTCTTTGAGCAACTGCCGTTCATGTTGGCAGGTTCGGTAGATGCCGCCGGTCGACCCTGGGCCTCCATGCTCGTTGGCCAGCCCGGTTTTGTTCAGGCCCCGGATGCGAAGCGTTTGAACTTCAAGGTGCGCCCCATCCCGGGCGACCCGCTCGGTGAAGGGTTGGCCATGGGGTCACAGCTTGGCTTCCTGGGCATTGAGCTGCACACACGCCGACGCAACCGCGTGAATGGACATGTCGTGGCAGGCGATGCCACGGGCTTTAGCGTTGAGGTCGACCAGTCGGTCGGCAACTGCCCCCAGTACATCCAGGGCCGTGATATCCAGTGGGTTCGCGAAGCCGATGATTTGATGCCTCGCGCTACCGAACCGCTGAGCCTGCTCGACGCCGATGCTCGGACTTTGATCGAACGTTCGGACACGTTGTTTATTGCGACACAGGCACCCGCCGTCGGCACCCCCGATGTGCAGACGGGTCGCGGCACCGACGTCTCACACCGAGGGGGCAGACCCGGATTTGTCAAGATCGAGGACGAGCACACCTTTCTCGTGCCCGACTTCACCGGCAACTTCTTTTTTATGACCTTAGGGAACCTCCAGCTCAACCCGCGAGCTGGCGTGTTGTTCGTAGACTTCGAAACCGGCGACCTTCTCACGCTGACCGGCACTGCCGAGGTGGTATGGGGTGGCGACGAGCTCAAGGCCTTTGATGGCGCTGAACGCGCATGGCGATTCCGAATCGAAGCGGGCTGGCGCCTGCGGGAAGCATTACCGTTGCGTTGGGCCTTTCGCGAGCTGTCGCCCAATTCCGCCATCACCGGCACATGGGCTGAGGCCGATGCGAAGCGCGAAGTGCAGCTCCTGGCTCAGACCTGGCGACCGTACCGCGTTAACCGCATCGTTGACGAGAGCCGCGTCATCCGCTCTTTCTACCTCACACCGGCGGATGGACGCGCGGTGCCGCCTTTCCAGGCGGGGCAGCATCTGCCGATTCGACTGAAGACGGCCGCGGGCGAGACACTGCACCGCACCTACACGATCTCGCAGGCGCCTGGCGATGAGGGCCTGCGCCTGAGCGTCAAGCGCGAGGGCGCGGCCTCTAACCACCTGCACGACCAAGTGCACGAAGGCGACGTTATCGAGGCACTAGGCCCGCGCGGCCAGTTCACTATTGACGCTGCATTGCGGCGCCCGGCGGTGCTGATCGGCGCCGGCGTGGGCATCACGCCGATGGTTGCCTTTGCACGCCACATCGTAAACGAAGGTTTTCGCAACCGGCGCACAAGGCCTCTGCAACTGATTCAGGTGGCGCGCACCGACGACACGCGGGCTTTTGGCAACGAACTTCTGTCATTGGTGCAGCGGGCCAAGGGGGCGATGACGCTGCATGTTGTGTTAAGCGACGACGATGGTGCCGGCTCGGGTGCGCTCAAGGGGCCTCTGACAATTGACCTATTGAAGTCGCTGCTTCCCTTCGACGACCACGAGTTCTTCCTTTGCGGCCCACCCGGCTTCATGCAAGTGCTTTACGATGGCTTGCGTGACTTGGGGGTGCGAGACGAACGCATCCGGGCCGAGGCATTCGGACCGTCGTCGCTGAAGCGCCGACCTGACGGCGCCAACATTGCTTCGCCCCCGTCAGCGCCGGCCGCGAAGCAGGCGACCGTGATATTCACGCGCAGTGGTGATGCCGCTGAGTGGACGCCCGAGCGCGGCCCGCTGCTGGAGTTTGCGGAAGGCAAGGGACTCAATCCGCCGTTCTCGTGCCGCGCCGGGCACTGCGGATCCTGCGCCACACGTATGACCGCTGGCGCCGTTACCTATGCCGAGCCCACCGCATGGCAACCGGCTGAGGGCGAAGTGCTGTTGTGTTGCGCCGTGCCTGCAGCGGGCAGCGACGAACGTATCGAACTGGATCTTTGAGGTCAAACCATGCTGCCATCGCCGTTCTTTTCCGAAACACCCTATGGACTAGGGGACGACACCGTCTGGCTTGGCCGAGGCGTTATGCAAGCGCTTCAGACTTTGCGCCGACATCAAACCACCAACATCAACCCCGGAGCACCCAATGACGCCCACATCCACCGCGCCCCCCACTGCGCGTCTTCCAATCCCACCATTCACCCGCGAGTCCGCAGTGCAGAAAGTGCGGCTTGCTGAGGACGCCTGGAATACGCGTGACCCGCAGCGTGTGGCGCTGGCCTACACTGTTGACACAATCTGGCGTAACCGAGCCGAGTTCCCAGTCGGTAGAGCGCAAGTGCAGGCCTTCCTGGAACGTAAGTGGGCGCGCGAACTCGACTACCGGCTGATAAAGGAAATGTGGGCCTACGACAGTCACCGCATCGCGGTGCGGTTTGCCTATGAGTGGCGCGACGATGCCGGCAACTGGTTTCGCTCCTATGGCAACGAGAACTGGGAGTTCGATGACCACGGCTATATGCACCGGCGCTTTGCCAGCATCAACGACAAGCCTATTGCAACATCGGATCGAAAGTTTCATTGGCCTCAGGGCCGCCGGCCTGATGAGCACCCTGGGCTGAGCGAACTCGACTTGTGAACCTGCAGGAGCACCTTATGAATCCGAATTCTGTCATCAACACTGACGTCGCAATCATCGGAGCTGGAACCGCTGGTATGTCGGCCTACCGCGCAGCGCTGGAGCACACATCGCGCGTACTCATGATCGAGAGTGGTCTTTACGGCACTACTTGTGCGCGCGTAGGCTGCATGCCCAGCAAACTTCTGATTGCCGCCGCAGATGCGGCGCATGCTATTGCCGGTGCGGCACGCTTCGGTGTGTCTGCTGGGCCAACACATATCGATGGCCGTGCCGTCATGGCGCGCGTGCGCAGCGAGCGTGACCGCTTTGTTGGCTTTGTAGTTGACACCGTTCAGCACTGGCCGAGTGAGCACAGGTTGGTGGGTCATGCCCGCTTCTTGGATGATCACACACTGCAGGTTGGCGCCACTCAGGTGCGGGCGCAGCGTATCGTCATAGCCACAGGTTCGCGCCCTGCGGTGCCCGAGGCTTGGCGGCTTGCCTTGGGCGACCGGCTAATCGTTAACGACGATGTCTTTGACTGGACCGATCTGCCGCGCTCGGTGGCCGTGGTTGGTGCGGGCGTCATTGGCCTGGAACTGGCGCAGGCCTTGCACCGTCTGGGCGTGCGGGTGCGTCTCTACGGGCGCAGCGAACGCGTTGGACCGCTCACCGACCCGCAGTTGCAGATGCTGACTCGCCAAGTGTTTGGCGCCGACCTGCCCCTGAGTGTGAACCTCGCTCATATCGAACCACGCCGCGAAGACGACAGCGTCATCGTGCGCGCCACGGACCATGATGGCAGTGTGCACGAAGAGCACTTCGACTGGCTGCTGGCAGCCACAGGGCGACGACCCAACGTCGACCAACTCGGCCTGGAGAACACCACACTGCCACTGGACGCGAGAGGAATCCCGGTGCACGACCGGCGCAGCGCCCAGGTTGCCGACCGCCCTATTTTCATCGCTGGCGACGTCAGCGAAGACCGACCGCTGTTGCACGAAGCTGCGGACGAAGGCCGCATTGCTGGAGGCAATGCCGGCCGCTTCCCCGATGTACGCGTGCGACCCCGCCGCACACCGCTGGCAGTGGTGTTCAGCGAACCGCAGATCGCGCTGGCTGGCGCCAGTCATTCCGAGTTGAGTGCGGCGGGCATTGCTTTTGAGACCGGCCGTGTGTCGTTCGATGACCAGGGGCGCAGTCGCGTGATGGGCCGCAACCTTGGAGCCCTGCATGTCTATGGAGAAGTCGGCACGGGCCGCTTCCTGGGCGCCGAGATGCTTGGCCCGGCGGCCGAACACATCGGCCACTTGCTGGCTTGGTCGGCGCAACGCGGCGACACCGTACAGCAGATGCTCGACTGTCCGTTCTACCACCCGGTGGTCGAAGAGGGCCTGCGTACCGCGCTGCGCCTGCTGCAGCGTGCGCTGCATATGGGGCCACCACCAGTAGAGCGCTGTCTGGACTGCGGCCCCGGCGCCTGAGTTATCCACTTCCATCCACGTATCCAAGGTACCCCAATGATCGATGTCTACACCGCCAACACGCCAAACGGCGTGAAAGTCCCTATCGCGCTGGAAGAGCTCGGCGTGCCCTACCGCGTGGTGCGTCTTGACCTGAGCGCGCAGGACCAGAAGCGCCCAGACTTCCTTCGGCTAAATCCAAATGGCCGCATCCCAGCCATTGTTGATTCCGACGGACCAGGCGGTGCGCCGCTGAGTGTATTTGAGTCGGGGGCTATCCTGTGGTACCTGGCAGAAAAGTACCCAGGGCTGATGCCAGCCGACCCCGTTGAACGCATCCGTGCCTTGGAGTACACATTCTTTCAGGTTGGCGGTGTCGGGCCGATGTTTGGGCAGGCGGGATGGTTCATGCGCCACAGCGAGCCAATGCCATTGGCCATCACACGCTACCAGGCCGAATCGAATCGCTTGACTGCAGTGCTCGAAGCACGATTACAAGTATCACCCTGGCTAGCCGGCGAGAACTACTCGGTAGCCGACATCATGAACTTCGGCTGGTTGCGCGCGCCACAGTATGCCGGTGTGCAACTCGACGCCTACCCTGCTGTGCGAGCATGGGTCGACCGCATTGCCGCGCGGCCCACAGTGGTCCGCGGGATAAAGGCAATTGCCTGAGTTTGCATCAATGTCCACGCGCGGCACGCTGGGCCAGCCAATCTGTGGGTGTTTGACCGAGCCGCTGTGTAAACGCCCGAGTCAGCGCGTTGGGGCTGCCGTAGCCAACCTCGTCGGCGATACTCTTGACCTGACGTCCCTGAACGAGAAGTGCTTGCGTCACACTGAGACGCCAGTCGGTCAGATACTCGATAGCGGGCTGACCTACAACAGTTGCAAAGTGCGCGGCGAAGCGCGCACGCGACATGCCCGCCAACGCTGCCAACTCCTGCAAAGTCCACGCCAGTGCGGGCTCCGCATGGATCGCGTTCAGTGCCTTGGCCAGACGGGTGTCGGCCAGCCCTGCGACCACTCCTGAACGCTGTAGTCCACACGCGATCGCGTGACGCAGCAAGTAAATCAGCACCACCTCGCACAACCGATCAAGTGCAGCGCCACGACCTCCGCCACGCTTGTCAAAGGCCTCGGTAAACAAGGCGTCGAGCACGCCAGCAAGTGCCGGGGCTTCGCTTAGCGGCAGCACAAGCGGCTCGGGAAGACCATTTACCATTGGGTTGGCGAATGACGCGCCGAATTCCACCGAGGCGCACACCAAGTCTGCGCCATCGACCCGGTTAGAGCTCAGCAGATGCTGGGTGGACCGTGGGAAGAAGATCAGACTGGGCTCGCTCAATTCACGCACCACGCTACCGGGCTGCGTCAACAGAAGCCGTCCCGCCTTTAGCAGGTGGAAGTGCCCAACCCCTTCAGCTGCATCGAAATTGACCAGGCTGCAAAGGTTACCGGCGTAAAAAACCCGAGACCTGAGTGCGAAGCGTTCCAATAGCGGAGCGAGGTGATCATGCATGGCTTCATTGTTCTACTCGCTCTCAGACAAGGGAACCACCGAAGGCAACAAGACTCAATTCCGCAATTCGCAATGGCGTAAGACGTATCAGGCGCGCCGTAGTGGCAAGCAAGCCGACAAAACATGGTCTGCCGACCAGCGTCCGCCGCCACGCCCGGCCAGATACAGCAGCAAGGTGGCCCAGCTCAGATGGGTGGGCCAGGCCGCAGGGTACACAAACAGCTGGATCACGAGCGTCATGCCCAGCAGCGCAACTGCCGACAACCGGGTACCCAGACCTAGCACCAGAAGCATTGGCAGTGCGTGCTCCGCATACGCGGCTAGGTGGGCAGCCAGGTCCGGCGCCAGCAAAGGCAGCTTGTACTCATCTTCGAACAAAGACACGGCGCTCTCGCTCACAGTGAGCCAGCCTTCGACCTTGGTCCGGCCAGAAAGAAAAAATACCCCGGCCATGGACACACGTGCGCCCAAGGCCAACAAGTCGTGGCTAACCCACCGGCTAACGCGATCGTGCAGGGCAGCAAGAAGTTGGAGTCGCTCGGTAGTCGCCGTGTTGGGCGGCTTGATGTAAATGCTCATGGATGGAATTCGGTTGGTTTGAAATGGGGTTCGCGCTCGACAAATGCGCCTTGCGTGAACAATAAGGAAAGCAGGTTTAGAAGATCCGTCTGCGGTGCCCGACGCAGTGCAGCCTCGGCTGCATCCGCTAGTGTCTGGCCCTGCGCACAGGCTTGCAGGAAGGCGCAGCCGCCGACATCCATTTCGCAGGACAGCACGTCGCCGTAGGGCCGAGTGATCAGAACCGCCTGACCCTGCCCCGGGATGCCGCTCCGGCCAACACCGGCGGTGGATGTCGCCGACCACAGTTCCCAGATCGGGAGCAGGGCATGCCGGTGCCATTGCGTGGCCGGTGCCAGCTGTAGCGTGGTCGACGCCAGAGTAGCCGGATCCAGTGCGCTCCAGCGCTTGTGATCGAAGGATGCAGCATCGGCCGCCACGTGCGCTTGCATCCATAGTTGATCCAGATAGCCCAACTCGGACAAGATGGATCCATCGCCCTCGGGGTCACTGTTCCGCAAATATTCAGCGAAGCTGTCGCCGTATAGAAAGAGCCGCGCATCGGTAGGCGGGTGCTCGCGCGCGTAGCGAACCGCAAGCGAACGGAACTTGGGTTGGCCGAGTCGGCGCATGACGCTACGGAAGTTGGCTTCCAGCGCGTCGACGCAGGCCACCAGCCCGGTATTGGCATAGACCGCAAACCCCGGTTGTGCGGCGCCCGGCAGCGTGCTATCGGCCGGCTTGCCTGCACGTTTACTGTCGATCGCCGCCAGCCAACGGGTGTGGAAGTCTTGCGTCGTGCTCATGGTGCTGCCGGGTCACGCGCAAGTAGTCGATGTGCTTGCTCTGACTCGGCCATGAGCCGATCGAAGGCGGGAATCTGCCTGTCCCATTCGATGAGCGTGGGGCGCGGCCCGATACGTGCGACTAGCCGTCGATAGAGCGCCCAAGTGTCGGCGTGCACCGGTGCGTCGTGGGAGTCGATCCACAACGCATCACCCAGGTTCGGATCTATCGAATGGCCGGCCAGATGGATCTCGACCACGGCAGAAGCGGGTATGCGGTCTAGCCATCTGGCTGGATCGAACGCCATGTTGTGGCCGCTCAGGTGGACATTGGCCACATCGATAAGTAGCTGACACCCGCTGCGGCGAACAAGTTCGATCAGGAAGTCGACTTCTTCCCACGTGTGGCCATCAAGCGCAAGGTAATGCGAGGGGTTCTCGACCGCCAGTGGCTGACCGATTGCGTCCTGCACCCGCTGCACATGTTCAACTACCTGCAGCAAGGACTGCGTGTTGCGAATGAAAGGCAGCAGATCGGGTTCGTATCGCGGGCCTAGTCGTGACCAGGCCAAGTGTTCCGACACCCGTGCGGGCCGAACACGGCGCACCAGCGCAGCAAATCGACGCAGATGCTCAGGGTCGGGGGGCAGCGGACCGGCCAGCGACATCGACACTCCATGCAAAGACAACGGATGCACGAACCCCAACGCCTCCAGCAGACGCTGGCGCGGGCCGCCGTCGGTCATGTAGTTCTCGGCGTGCACCTCGAACCACAGGCCCGCTCGGCGCGCCGCCATTGCGTGCGCGAAGTGGTCCGGCTTGAAGCCGAGCCCCGCGGTCAATATGTGCATTGTGTTGCCTGACCTGCGGCCAACCTTGTGAGACGTTTAGGCCTTGATGGGCGTCAGCGAACCATGGCCCTTTGGCGTCTTTGTCGACACGCAGGTGCCGGCAGGGACCTTTTTCCAGGCATCGCCTTGGTAGTCAATCTTTGAACTGCCTGCGCAACTGGTGCCGGGACCCGCTGCACAGTCGTTCTGTCCAGCCAGCGAGACTCCGTAACACTTTTCCATGGCAGCCTTTGCCGGCTTGTCGGCAGCTAGAGCGGCACCCTGGGCCAGTGCCGCCAATGCCAGCATGCTCAGAGCGGTGCGTCGTGTGGACATCGTGAGTCCTTTTGTAAATGGTTGTAGGTTTTACGAAACGTAAGGGAGCGGGCACGGCAGGCCCGCTCTGCAAGGATCAGCTCAGCGACTTTGGTGTCTTGTTGCGCAACTGAAGCCAATTGGATTCAGCCTTTTTGTTGTTGCCGGGTACGTCTTCCAGGTACTTTTTCGCAACATCCTTGTTGACGTTCAAATACAACTTGTCGTTGGCAATGGTCCACGCGGTCGGGTCGCCGTCGAGCTTTTTCTCCAAAGCCACACCCATGGCGCAGAAACCACCGAACTGGGGCGCGTACTTTGCCGGGTTTGCCTTAAAAGCATCGCGGTTGGCCGCTGTGGCGAACTGGTAGGTCACGCCGTCATGCTTGGCCGTGTATTCGGCCTTGCCTGCTGTCGGCGCGCCGACAGTGAAGTAGGCAACGGGGTCGTGCCCCTTGAGGCCGACACCTTTAGCGTCTACATTGACGGCGGAAGCCGAGTTTTCGTCATAGGCGAAACTGGTGACCGGGACGATTGAAGCGCCCAAAGCAACGGTGGTGGCGATGGCCATCAGGCTGGCGCGGAGTTTGTAGGGGTTCATGGTGGATTCCTTAAGTTGGAGGTTGGTGGTTGGGGAATTGAAAAATCAGATTCGCATCACGCGGACGTGTGTGAACTGAAACAGGAGAAATTGAAATCGGTCTGAGGCACTTTGAGATCATTCATAAGACAGTGACCGCGTCGAACAAGCGAGCAGGCTGTACGAGGGTTGCATAGGACTTCAGAGCACCGATTGGACCCATGCTGAGAGTTGCTTCTCGTCATGGAGGCCCAGCAGTCGTGAATGGTGTTGCCCGCCCATGAAAAGGATGAGTGTTGGCACGCCGCGCACTCCCAGGCTGGCAACCAGATCAGGGGCTTCGTCGATGTTGAGCTTTCGCACCTGCAATTGCCCACTGAAGTGCCTGGCGAATTGGTCCAGGTGCGTTGCCTGGGCCCAGCACGTACCGCACCACGGCGCCCAAAAGTCGACGACGACGGGCAAGGCCTCGTTGGCGATGTAGTCAGCGAACGACCTTGGGTCGATTGCTGCGATAGCAAGTTCGGACATGACGGATACCTCTACTTTGGTGGTACGGCGGTGTGTTGCAGCATGTGGGCCAGTGTAGGAATTGCGGCTGCAGCGCAGGTGTCCGTGCGTCTCGCAGAAGTGACTCAGCGTCTTGACATGAGCCGCCAGAGCGGCGCGTGTTCGTCACTATTCCGTTTACCGAAATGGTGGATTTCCATTTGCGGCTGTTCCGCAGTCCAAGAACGCGAGGCATAGTTACACCATTCGTCAAACCAGCCGCGACACACGACCATGGTCATCCTTTCCTTGCACCCATCCCCCAGCCGAGACACCCCATCAGCAACACTGGCGGGCGGCGAAGTGCCGATGCCCTACGCCCCCAGCGTTGAACTGCCCAATGGCGCGTCCTGCATTCCCCAGCATTACCTGCGTTACCAGCAGACACCTCAGTCGATTTCGGACATCGTGGCAGATCTGCACTTTGACAATCACACGCCTGTGTTTGCCAGTTCCGACGACCGCGGCATGTATTTACAAGTCGGACTGGTCGGTCGGGAGAACTATGACCGGGCCCACGCTGTGCGACACCAGAAGCTGGTGTATGGCCGCAAATGGCGCATTGATTCCGACACCCCAACCTCGGAGATCATCCAGACTGCCTTTCTGGCCATCAAGAAGGTCCGCGAACACGAACTACGGGAATTGCTGACAATCCGCGATAGCATCAGTGGCAAGGTGAGTGCACCTTTTAGTACCCATCTCGATTTACCACTCATGGCGCGCAACACCGACCTAGTGACTGCGTCCGACCACCATGCCCGGGCGGCGCACAGGGTGCACATTGCACATTTGCTGGAGCACGTGCGCTTCGGGCAACGGCGGATTGAGGTGCAGGATGTGATGACCCGCCCTCAGGGTGTGACCCTGGTCGATTTGAAGTTGGGCGCATTGCCGCTGGCACGCCAGGTCGAGGGTGATTTGCCCGAGTTCAATGACCTGCAGTTCACCGTGCTGCTTAAGACGGTGAACCAAAGCGAGTTGCTGTACGAGACCATGGCCGCCATGGTGGTGCACAGCGACCGTCAGGTAGACGAGCGCTTTACCTACCGGGACTTTGCCCGTTTTAGCCGTGCCAACGACCCGCTTCGCATTGCGCAGCTCTCGATTGCCACGCGCCCCTACGCCCGGGACGCCGCCAACACGAAATTCACGCCGGTCTTCAATGCCATGAACTACGCGGTCGATGCTTCGCGTGCACCTTCGTTGGGCATGGGACGCTTGGCGGACAAGAACCGTCGCATGATTGAGGCTCACGGCACCCACTTGGCTGGTCACATGCCCCAGGGATTTGAACCACAATCGCATGGATCCCGCCTGTCGATTGCTTTTGCGGCGTAGAAGTTGAGTTACCTGCCTTGGCTTTTGAGGAATGGCTTGAAACGAGGACCCAAATCGTGAATACACTGACAAAAGACAACGTGATTAACGGCCCCACCAGTAGCATCGATCAACTGCGACAACTGCACGAACACATACTCCAGTCGGTCAGCGACGGCGTGCATGTGATCGACACCAATGGCATCGTCTTGATGGAGAATGCCGCCTCTGCCAGCATGTTGGGTTGGTGCGGCGACTGCCTGGTTGGCAAGCACGGTCACATGGCGATTCATCACCACCATGCGGATCTAACCGAGCATGCGCTCACGGACTGCCCCATCTACGCCACGATCGTGGATGGACAAACGCGACATATCAAGGATGATGTCTTCTGGCGTCAGGATGGAACGAGTTTCCCGGTCGAATACACGACTGCGCCTTTGCGGGACGACCAGGGCGCAATCTATGGCGCGACTGTTGTTTTTCGAGACGTCACCGAGCTAAAGGAAGCACAAGCCAGGTTGCTGCGTATGGCCCAACGCTGCCCATTGACCGACTTACCAAACCGTGCGCTGTTTTCCGATCGACTCAAACTGGCGCTGGCTCTTGCCAAGCGCAACCAGTCAAAGCTGGCGCTCTTATTCATCGACCTAGATGAATTCAAGCCCATCAATGACAGCCTAGGTCACGCCATGGGTGACGCTTTGCTGCAGAAGGCTGCGCAACGCATGACCACGTGTGTGCGCCAGTCCGATACGGTCGCACGCTTGGGTGGCGACGAGTTTGTCGTTTTGCTGCCGATGGTGGAAGGGTCTGCAGACGCCCTCTCGGTAGCGGAGAAAATCGGCCGTGCTCTGCACGACGCGTTTGAACTGGACGGAAACGTAGTCCAGATTTCCGCCAGCATAGGTGTCGCTATTTACCCCGACCACGGGGCTGACGAACTTGCATTGACAAAGAGTGCTGATATCGCGATGTACTCTGTGAAGGCTCACGGACGCAATGGTGTACGTCTCGCGGTTACGCCAGATCCTTTGACGGAAACTCCAGAATAGCTAGCAACTGAAATTCGGCACCTCTCAACAATTGTTCGGGTGGGGCATTTCACCAGGGTCTCCGGCACGGCGGCGCCATATTCCTGCAATGATTCTCTATCGAAGGGCGTGAAGTCGACAGTTATGTGAACGGGCATGACAACACTTTCTTCAAGACAGTAGCGGTGCGAATAGGCGCCCGATCCGCACCGGTAGGGTTGACGGCAATTGCCTTGGTCCACGCGTAGGCTGCGAAAACACCATCCACAGGGGTTTGCACCACATGGTTGGTGTAGTTGGACATCACCTTCAGGCTGATAGCAACCATGCACCGGGGTGCATGGTTGCATCGGCCGGATTGCAAGGCGGTGCGGATCATGCTGTCTTGTTTTCGGAGATGGCGGGTTTGCGGCTCAATGGACAGCGCGCCATCCACGCTCGTCTGGAGCAAGCTCGTCTTGACGGTGAACTTGCCGCTAACACCGATACGGCAGCCCTTGCCGGTTACTTTGCAATGGTGATTCAGGGCATGGCGGTTCAAGCCATCGATGGCGCAAACGTCAGCGCACTCGAGGCAATGGTGACCCTTGCGATGATGGCGTGGCCGAGCAAGGACAACAATGGTTCGACCCGGTATCGGCCATTGTGAGATGCCTGTCTGCAGCGTTTGCGGTCGTTCGATTGGGAGAATTAGTGGCCATCGTTCAGACTATCCGTTCCATCGCAAGCGCGTGACAACTGACAACCTATCTGTATTTTAAGAATGAGGCCTGAACTGTCTTTCGAGCGGACGGCCCTCGGCAACAGGTCTCTTTCCTGCAGCGGCTATAGAGCGGTAGCGCGGTTGCGGGAATCGACAGGCCTGTAGAGCGCGCCCAAGCCTGAGTGTCACGAGCTGTGTTAACCCACAGCCTGGTGACCATATCAGCAAAGTTCAAGGGCTAGATTCTTCAATTTGATCTACAGACCAAAAATCACTTCGTTTCCATTCCGGGATGGCACTTTAGTCAACGAAATGCGGCGCGTGGCGACGCATTCAGCCGAGATTTCTGCTAAATCGCTGGATGCTCTGGCCTGTAGACATCGACCACCGACGAAAACATTGATTGGGTGGCGCTTGTTTACTTTATTCCGGAAAATGAAATACTGAATTGGTTATTACGATTATTCTCTTCGCGCATTGAACCAAATACAGTTCACCCATTCGCTGAAAACACAGCGAAGACCAATCCCAAACCAACGTAACTATTGAAGGTAATCACCATGTCCCGTATCAGCATCCCTACCCTTGACAACTCTGTCGAAGCATCCAAGCCTCTGTTGGCCGCTGTTCAGAAACAGTTGGGCGTAGTCCCAAACCTGATGAAGCTGGTAGGACACAGCCCGGCAGCTCTTGAAGGTTACCTTTCGCTGAACGGCGCATTGGGCAAAGGCAAGCTCAGTGTTCAACTGCGTGAACGCATTGCTCTGACGACTGCCGAATACAACGGCTGTGACTATTGCCTTTCGGCGCATGACTATCTAGGTCGCAATGTCGCCAAACTGAGCGACGCCGAAATCGATGCAGCGCGCAGCGGTCGCTCGGAAGACGCACGCACCGAAGCTGCCCTGCAATTTGCACTTCGGGTTGCCCAGTCCCGCGGTCGGGTAACTGACGCTGAAATTGCCACATTGCGATTGGCAGGTTTCGACGAAGCTGAAGTGATTGAGATCGTGGCCAATGTCGCAGTAAACGTACTGACGAACTACATCAACAACGTGGCGCTCACAGATATCGACTTCCCCGTCCGCCAGGCCAAGTTGGCTGCCTAAAGCAAAGGGGTTGCCGGATCTCCGGCGGCCTTTCTCAATATCACCATGGAGTCCTCATGAATCTCGATAACGCAGTTCAAACGCACGCCCAGTGGAAAACCAAACTTCGCTCGGCTATTTCCAAGCACGAACAGTTGGATTTGATCACATTGTCCCGCGACGACCGCTGCGAGTTGGGCCAGTGGCTACATGGGGAAGGCAAGTCGAGCTACGGCGGATTGGCATCCCATGCGGACTGCGTTCACAAGCACCTGGCATTCCACAGAGAAGTGACCAAAATCGCCAGAGCGGTGAACGCCCAGCAATTTGACACCGCCGAAGCCATGCTCAATGCGAGCACACCCTACGCCCAGGCCTCCAGCGCATTGAGCGTTTCGTTCCTGCAGTTGCGAAAAGAAGCAGGCATCTAGCCCACTCATTCGGGGAGATCACCATGACAGCCCAATTCCGATTCACAAGCGACATTGCCTTCACGCCGACAGTCAAGGCGATACAAACTCGCAAGGGATCCCGCCATGGCTACTCCCGCATGGAACAGGGTGGCTCCTGGGAGGCGTCCATAACAGCGGAACTGAAGGATTTCATTGCTTCACAAACCAGTTTCTACATGGCGACCGCCAACGCAGATGGACAGCCGTATATCCAGCATCGTGGTGGACCGCCAGGGTTCTTGAGGGTGCTTGATGAACATACCCTTGCGTTTGTTGATTACTCGGGTAACAAACAATTCATTTCGCAGGGGAACCTGTCCGAGAACCCCAAGGTACATCTGTTCCTCATGGACTATGCGCACCGCCAGCGCATCAAGATTTGGGGCGAGGCGAAGGTCGTTGAAGGAGATGTGGATCTGATGGCGCAGTTGATGCCCTCGGAATATCAGGCCAAACCGGAGCAGGTCATGGTCGTTTCTGTCACCGCCTGGGATGCCAACTGCCCACAGCATATACCCGTGAAATTTGATGCAACTTCGGTGAAAGTAGCAATCGAAGCGAAGGATCAGCGAATCCAGGAACTTGAAGCTGAGCTTTCGCGCCTTCGGCAAAGGTAAGTTCAACCACCAGATGAGTCAAGCGTGAACACAATGGGTACCACCAGTATCCACACATAGAACCAGGCAATTGAACCGGAGACGTCGAATGAACTTGCTAACTAACATCGAGGGTCTATTGGGCCCGGCAGATTCCGCTGTTCGGCTGAAGCACAACGAAGACCTGCTGACGTCTTTGCTCAACATGGCCTGGATGGTCGAGGCGCGGGATCCGTACACCGGCGGACACTTATGGCGTGTATCGCAGCTTAGTCGGATGGTTGCAACGTGACTCAATCTCACCGAAGCAGAGATATCCCGGATTGCGATCGATGCCAAGATTGTCGGCGTATGCGATGCCTTTGACGCCATGACGAGTACCCACATGACGAGTACCCGGCCATACCGACGGGGCATGCCCATTGCCAAGGCCCTTTCCATCATTGCGGAAAACTTGGGCCGCCAATTTGATGCTGGGCCTGGGCAAGCCCTGATTGAACTCGGCAAGGAGGGACTTTTGGATCACATTGTCGGACACAGTGATGAAGGGATTCCCCTGCAGGAGTGCCTGGCGTGTGGGCCCACCGTGGTCTTGCATCGCGGCCATCAAGAAGGGACGCAAGTACTTTGTCCTTCATGCGCTGGCGGATACACGACAAGTCGCTCTGGGGGAAACTGGCAATTGATCCCTACAAAAGCTGTCGCTGCGCCAAAAAATCTGGAGCCGGTTGTTGATGCGGATGTCATTGCCGATGTCGTGCGGGCTTCGGCCAGATCGTTGCTGGTCTAGCTTTGAATGTTCCCATGGATAAAGAAGCGTGCCGGACTGCGGTCGCACGTGGAATCGAGCCTGGCGCCATTTCCAACTTTCGTAGTTGTGGAAACCACCTTTTGCCTACTACTGGATTCAAATGTCAGCATAGGGCAGAGTCGCACCAGTGTCGGGAGTTGGCCATCATGCGAAGTCCACTATGTTGGTTGAGCTTCCTTGAAGCAGACATTGGCGGCCTAAATTCACAGGCACTTCAATGTCGGCTGTCAGGCGACGATTTGGTCAGTCGCTATGTCTGCAATGGGTCGAGGCCGCCTGTCAAGAAAAGAACGTTTGCCATAGGGCAAAACGCATGTCGGACTTGCGCTGCTTGTTCCCATTGAATGCCCGACCGGCATTTCACCCTTGATGTTGGGTAGCTCATACGGTCAATCAACTGGCCATCACTCCCTGATAAGCGTAAAATGCACGCACCGCTGCGATTTGCTTTCCTTTGCAGTGGTTGTAGTCTGACAGGCTCTGCGGCACCTCCCACGCTGCACCCGCACCTCTTTGGCCGATAGTCTCGGCTCTCCCGGTCGTCAAACTCCCCTTTGCGGCGAGCTGTACCTCCTCTTATTTCCCCCCTGCGTCGCGCGGTTCATTGTTGAAACTGCGGTCGCATTTTTTGAAAGAACCCACCATGGGCAAGAAACTTTACGTCGGCAACCTCTCCTACTCGGTAGATGACCATTCCCTCAATCAAAACTTCTCTGACTTCGGCACCGTTTCGTCTGCCAAGGTCATGATGGACCGCGACAGCGG
>CAINUX010000169.1 GCA_903853895.1 uncultured beta proteobacterium
GCGCGTTTGCTGTTGGTCAGGTTACGGAAACCATTTTCCCAATAGACCAGACCGACCAGGCCCTTTTCTTGAAGTTTGGCTTTGATCTTGTCGCCAATCGGGCCATCCAGCAAGATGTCGGCTTCTTTGGCATTGCTGATCAGAAAGGGTGTGTCCCACAGCGCCATCTCCTTGGTGATGCCGACCAGCGTGGCAGTCGAGCCGACCATCATCTCCTGCGCGCCACCAATCAGCGCCTGCTGCATTTGCGTGTCAGGGCCCAACGCGGCGGCGCCAATGGCGCGCACCTTCATCTTGCCGCCTGAGTTTTTTTCGACCTGTTCGGCAAACACCTTGGCTGCGCGGCCCTGGTTGCTTTGCTCGTTGAGGCCATAGCCAAAGCGGATCAGGCGCGGCTTGATGTCCTGCGCCAGGGCTGAGAACGGTGCGCCCAGCAGGGCTGCGGTAGTGGCCGCAATGAGGGTACGACGAAGAAAGGTCATGAGAGTCTCCTGGGTTGAGGGAAGGCGGGTGAAAAAAGGGGTTTAGCGCATCCACGCCACAGGCGCGGTCACGATCTGCGGGAACAGCACAAAGAGGAACAGGATGATGGTGTAAGTGAACAAAAACGGATTCACGCCTTTGATGACGCTGTGCAGGGACAGCTTGCCCACACCGGCCACCACGTTAAGCACGGTTCCCACCGGTGGGGTGATCAAACCAATGGCACCGTTGAGCACAAACATCAATCCAAAGTAGACCGGGTCAATGCCAGCCTTGACCGCAATGGGCAGCATCACCGGGGCGAAGATCAGGATGGTGGGTGTCAGGTCCAGCGCGGTGCCAATGACGATCAGCACGAGCATCATCACTACCATCAGGAGGCGCGGGCTTTCCACCAGCGGACCGAGCCATCCGGTGAGGGTGGCGGGCAGGTCGGCTAGCGTGATCATGTAGCTGGCCACCTGGGCACCGGCACACAGGAACATGACGATGGCAGTCGTCTTGGCGGCACGCACCAGCACGCCGTAGACCTCAACCACCTTCATCTCGCGGTGCACAAACAGGGCGATGACCAACGCGTAGAACGCGGCCACCACGGCGGCCTCGGTCGGCGTGAACACACCTGTCTTCATACCACCAATGATGATCAGCGGCATCAGCATGGCCCAGAAGGCGCTCAAAGTGGCGCGCAGACGTTCTTTCAAGGGCAAGGGGGTACCCTTGGGCAGGTCCAGGTCACGCAATACCCAGCGCCATGCCACGATCAGACCCACACCCATGATCAGGCCCGGGACGATGCCCGACACAAACAGCGCCGATATCGAGGTGTTGGTGGTCACGCCATAGATCACAAACGGCATGGACGGCGGAATGATGGGCGCAATGATGCCGCCCGACGCGATCAGCCCCGCCGAGGTGTGCATGGGATAGCCCTGCGTGCGCATCATGGGCATCAGAATGGTGGCCAGTGCGGCCGTGTCGGCCAGGGCGGAGCCGCTCATGCTGGCCATCAGCACCGCGGCGCCAATTGCCACATAACCCAGACCACCGCGGATGTGGCCCACCCAGGCCTGCGCCATGGTGATGATGCGTCGGCTGATGCCACCCGAGTTCATCAACTCTCCGGCCAGGATGAAGAAGGGCACGGCGAGTAGCGGGAAACTGTCCACCCCGGCCACCAGGTTTTGCGCCAGCAACTGGGTGTCCCAAAACCCCAGTACCCATGCCATGCCCGCACCGGTCAGCACCAGGGCCAGCGCCATGTTCATGCCAATGCCCATCAGCACCAGCATGCCGGCGGAGAAAACGATAAAGGCCAGTCCTTCGTTAGTCATCTTGTTTTACTCGACTTCTGCGCCGTGACCCAGGTCCAGCGGTGTTTGTTGTATCAGTTCGATCAGGGCCATCACGCCGATGGCGGCGGTGCACAGCAGGGCGGGTAGTGGTAACAGGGCTGTGGGGTAGCCCAGCACCACGGACTTGCTGTCCAGCCCCACCACCACCTGTTGCCAGGCGCCCCAGCCCACCAGGGCGCAGCCCAGAATGACGGCTGCGCGGATCACACTGGTCATGAGTTGCATGGGCAGTGGCTTGTCCTTGAGCAGGCCCACCAGGCTGGTGAAGGCCATGTGTTCGCCGGCCGGGTAGGCGGCCGTGGCGCCAATGAATACCATCCAGACAAACAGCAGGCGCGACAGCTCTTCGCTGGCCGCCACGCCGCTGCCAAAGCCGTAGCGCAGCACCACGTTGATGAAGACGGACACGGCCATCACGCCCAGGCAGGCGGCCATCAGCGTGTTGGTGATGTGCTGGAAGCGCCCAACGGGGGCCGGTGTGTGCGATGTGCTTGTCATGCGGGTTCCTTGTGGGTAAGCCAGGTGGTTACCTCGGTCTGCAGTTGTGGCAGTGGCGCCAGCGCGTCCACCCGTAGCACACCGGGCTCGCCCACGGGTGACTCCAGCGTGGCGAACTGGCTGTCTACCAATGTGGTGGGGAAGATGTGGGCATGCGCACGGGCTGCTACGCGACGCTGCGCCTGTGCACGCGCAATGTCCATAAAGACAAATCCAAGGCCTGGCGCCGCCTGCCGCAGGCGTTCGCGGTAGGCCCGCTTGAGCGCCGAGCAGGTCATCACCACGCCGTGGGGGTGGGCGCGCAGCTGCTCGCACAGCGTGGTGAGCCAGCCGTCTCGGTCCGCGTCGGTCAGTGGCACGCCACTTTGCATCTTTTCGCGGTTGGAGGCGCTGTGGTGGTCGTCGCCTTCCACCAGCGGCAAACCGATGGCCCGCGCCACCACGGCCCCCAAGCTGGATTTGCCACAACCGGCCACACCCATGATCACAATCGAATTCATCGTCTCAAGTTACCGTATTGGATAGCGCTATCCCAAATTGTCAAATAGAAGGCGATTGGCAGGTTTTGCAATCGCCCAGATGGCAGAAAGTATTCTGCGACTAAGGGATTATCCGCCTGTTGCTCGCCGTTGGATAGCGCTATCCTATGCCATTATGGAAATATCGAGATCAGTAGTTTCCCTTAGGCGCCAGGGCAGCAGAGCGTTTTGCTCCGTGTCCCCCGCCCGCTGCGCGGGCTCCTCCTTTACCTGCGCAAAACGCTCTGCTGCCCTGGCTTCCAGTAACTTGCACGCCAACGTTCTATGAAACCCAATACTGTCCGCTCACGTGCCACTGGCCGCATCACCCTTGCCGATGTGGCGCGCGCCGCCAACGTCAGCCCCATCACGGTGTCGCGTGCGCTGCGGGGCGAGCGCGCTGTGGACCCCGAGCTGGTGTCCCGGGTGCAGGCCGCAGTCACCAAGCTGGGCTACCTGCCCAACCCGGCCGCGCGCGCGCTGGCCTCCGGCGTGGGCTCGCATGTGGCGGTGTTGATCCCCATGCTGTCCAATGCGCTGTTTGTGGATTTGCTGGAGGGCATTCAACGCACGCTGCGCCAGGGCGGGTACCAGACCTTGATTGGTGTGACCCATTACGACCCGGCCGAAGAAGAGATGCTGTTGCGCGAGCAACTGCTGCATCGCCCCGCTGGCCTGCTGGTTACTGGCTTCGAGCGCAATGATGCTACCCGCAACCTGATCGCCCAAAGCGGCGTTCCTTGTGTGCACCTGATGGAAGCGTCGGGCGCACCCGGCGTCTACAGCGTGGGCTTCTCGCAGGCTGACGCGGGTGCGGAGTTGACTCGCCACTTGCTGGCAAAAGGCTACAAACGCATTGCGTTTGCTGCCGCTCAGCTGGACCCGCGCACGCTGCAACGCCTGGACGGCTGGCGCAAGGCCCTGCAGGCGGCCGGCCGGTACGACGCTACGCTGGAGTGGCTGAACCCGACACCGTCGTCCATCTCGCTAGGCGCGCGTATGTTTGAGCAAATCATGGGCCAGCAACCGGCGGTGGATGCCATTTTCTTCTGCAACGACGACCTGGCCCAGGGCGCATTGTTGGCAGCATTGCGCCTGGGCATTGCCGTGCCCCAGCGCGTGGCCGTGGCCGGCTTCAACGACCTGACCGGCAGCGACCAGATGTTGCCGCCCCTCACCACCGTGCGCACGCCGCGTGCCGAGATCGGCAACGCTGCAGCCACCATGCTGCTGAGCCTGATGCGCGGTGAGGCAGTGGCGGCGCCCTGTGTGGACCTGGGTTATGCGCTGGTGGTGCGGGGGAGTACCTGACGGAACCTATTTCGACGCCAGGTCCCAATCGAAAGTGCTCAGGTATTTGTTGACGATTCTCTTTATTTCACCGCGCTTGTCTAACCGCGCCACGGCATTCCTGAGCGCTGCAATGGTTTCGGCGTTCTCTCGTTTTTTGGAAAAATGCAACGCAAAGTGCTGTGTGCTCAGCACCAATGGCTTGCCCAATTGTTCTTTCTTGATGCCCAACAAGTGGGCGTTGTAATACAGGCCCACGGAAGAGCCTATGCCAGCATCGATTCTTTGTGCGGTCAACATCTTGACGGTCTGCGCGTAGTCAGCCACCGGATACTTCAGAATCGCTGTATCCGCTTCAAATGCGTCGTCAAATCGTCCACCCCTGGGAATGCCAACGGTCTTTCCGTGCAAGTCATTGAGAGATTCAAACTTTGCCGACGGGTGGCCAACAACAATAGTTGGCAAACTCAACACCCGTGCAACCTGGATTGCAACGTTTTCCAGTTCGGCGTTCCCATAGCGGATCACAAAATCAGCCTCACCGCTCCCAACGGCGTGCACCGTTCTCGGGTAGGGGAGTATTTCGTTGGTGTAGGTGAAGCCGGCTTCTTCGGCAATCAGGTTGCTGATCTCGTAGATCATGCCGGTTGGCTTGCCGTCTGCCCCGCGAAAGCCGAAAGGCGCTGAATCGATCGTGGCAATGTGGATTTCTTTGCCAAAGGCACAGGGTGCAGCCAGGGTCAGGGCAAGTAGCCAAAGCGACAGCGTTTTGCGCCAGGTATTCAACGCCAATGGTTCAAGGCGGCGACCAAAAAACATGCTAGCCCCTTTGCTGAATCAATGAATCAAGGGTATCAGATAGGAACCTCGGCATGTGCGCTTTCGTGCGCACCATGCCCCTGCATCGGCCACAAGATAATCAGCTCATGAATTTACCAACAAACGAGCCTGCCGGTTCCCGCCTCATCTACGGCTGCATGGGCCTCGGCGGCGGCTGGAACCAGGATGCACTGCAAGCCGGGCACATTGCGCAGGCGCAGGCGGCGGTCGAAGCCGCGCTGGCCATCGGCATCACGCTGTTTGACCATGCCAATATCTACACACTGGGCAAGGCCGAGCAATGCTTTGGCGAACTGTTCAAGCAGCAACCAAGCTTGCGCCACCAGATGCAGCTGCAGACCAAGTGCGGCATCCGTTTTGCCGACGCGAGTGGACCCAAGCGCTACGACCTGTCGTCCAACCACATCATCGAATCGGTCCACGCCAGCCTGCGCCGCCTGCATACCGATCACATCGACGTGCTGATGCTGCACCGGCCCGACCCGCTGATGGAGCCCGACGACATCAACCTGGCCTGGCGCACGCTCTTCGAGGCGGGCAAAGTGCGCCAGCTGGGCGTGTCGAACATGCATGCCGGGCAACTGCGCCAACTGGGCGCTGCGCTCGACGTGCCGTTGGTGGCCAACCAACTGGAAATGAGCTTGCTCAAAACCGACTGGCTGGATGCGGACACCTGTTTCAACGATGCGCAGGGCCAGTCGTCCCTGGTGTGGGGCGACACCCTGCAGTACTGCCAGAGCCAGCAAATTGGCCTGCAAGCCTGGGGCTCGCTGGGCAAGGGCTGGTTCAGCGGCGGCGCTCCGCAAGACGCTTCACCGGCCGTGCTGGCCACCGCGCAACTGGTGCAAGACCTGGCGGAGGAGCACGCGGTTGCCCGCGAGAGCATCGTGCTGGCCTGGCTGCTCAAGCACCCGGCACGTATTCAGGCCGTGATCGGCACGGCGCAGCCCGAGCGCATCCGCGCTTGCCGCGATGCGGGCCGCGTGGCCTTGACCCGTGCGCAGTGGTACGCGCTGTACCAGAGCGCCCGCGGGCGACCGCTGCCGTAGTGCAATTGGCAAATCCAACGGGTTATCAGTTAGACTGAACCGAAGGAGTCAACACTATGGCAGGCGTATTCGGCAAAGATCCCAACATGAAGAAAACCAATCAGGCGCAGCTTGAGCGTACCAACGCCGAGCGCAAGCGCAAGCAAGCGGAGGTGGTTGCTCGATTCAACCAGAAGAAGCCGGCATCCACCACCGGCGATGTACCCAGCAAATAGCTGCTGCACCGCGAACAAGATGGCCCCTTCATTGGGGCCTTTCTTTTTCTTGGGAGGCGCTCGGTTTCTACGCCGCCGGCAGATCCAAAAAAACCAAGCACCGCATCCAGGTGCTGGTCGTAGTCGCTCAGTGCGTGGTCGCCGCCCGGCAGCAGCTTGATGGTGGCGCCGGGATAGTGGTCCGTCATCTCGCGCCAGTCCAGCACCTCATCACCTTTTGCAATCACCGCACAGTAGCGCTCCGGTCGGCTGATGTGGGCAACCTCCTGGGCCAGCAGTTCATCCACATACACGGCTTCAAACACAAAGTGCTGCTCGGGGTCGTGCCACACGGTCTGGTCGCCGAGGTGCGCCGCCAGGTCGCGCGCCGGGTGCACCGCCGGGTTGAGCAACACCGCCTTGCACCCCCAGCGCTCGGCCAGCCAGGTGGCATAAAACCCGCCCAGCGATGAACCCATCATCGCCGTTGTGGCCAACGGCCAATCGGCTGTTGCCTGCAGCACCTCATCCATGGCTTGCCTGGGTGAGGCGGGCAGGGCGGGGCACAGCCAGGTGACGCCCGGATGCCGCTGCGTCACGGCGGCAGCGGTCATGCGGGCCTTGGTGGAGGCGGGGGATGAACGAAAGCCGTGGAGGTAGAGGAGGTGGGTGGTGGGCATGGGGTGAGGATAATATACCCATATTGGGTTTTATTTGCGTGTGCTTTTTGTAGTTTCACAGAAAACTGTGTGATAGCCCCCGTCAAATATGCACCAGTAGCTATAAATTAGATAGCATTTCATCCTGCTCCCGTCACCTTCTCAAACCGCGCGTGGTAATCCCGCCGCTCAGTCCCCATCCACCGGTCCCACCACGTAAACCACAACCCATAGTTGCCCTGCGCGGTTTCGTGGTGCAGGTGGTGATGGGTCGTCGTGGTGAAGCGCCCGCCCAGCCAGTGGCGGGCAAAGCCGCGCGGCATGGTCTCTATGGACAGGTGCCCATGGGCGTTGCGCACGATCTGGTGGATGGTGAAGGCCAGCAGCACCAGACCATGCAGTGGCACCACCATCAGTGCCAAAGGCGTGACCAGGCTGTTGACCAGTGCCTCGATGGGGTGGAAGGCATACGCCGCCCACGGTGACGGGTTGCGTGACCGGTGGTGCACGCCATGCACGCGGCGAAACAGCCAGCGGCTGTGCAGCAGGCGGTGCGTCCAGTAAAAGTAGAAGTCGTGCCACAGCAGCATCGCCGGCAGGCTGAGCGCCAGCCACAGGGTGCCATACTGGCCGGGCTTGAAGTAAATGACCATGTCGCCGCGCAGAATGGACGCAAACACCACCAGGCCCTGGGCCGAGAAGATGAACAAGGTTGACAACGAATACGCCATCTCGCGCCGCACATCGGCGCTGGTGGGCCAGCCTGCAATCACCCTGTGCGCCAGGCGTTTGTGCAACCATTGGTGCACCACCAGCCACAGCAGCAGGGCGGCTACCAGGTAGTACAAACCTTCGCGCACAAAGTTGGCGGTGAAAGCCTTGCCAAGCCATTGCCATGCGTGGGGATCGGTCCAGATGTTCATATTGGCGGCATTATGCGTGGGCCGGCCCTCTTGTGCGAGAGTTGCATGAAATCGATACTGGCCTTGTACGATGTGCCCATGCAAGCCATCCTCCAAAGCGCCTATGGCGAACCCGCAGATGTTTTGTCGTTGGGCGAAACGACGAAACCCGAGCCTGCCAAAGGCGAAGTCTTGGTGCGCGTGCACGCCGCGTCGGTGCATGCCGACGTGTGGCACGTTGTCAAAGGCTGGCCCTTTGTGCTGCGCCTCATGGGTGGCGGATTCGCCAGGCCCAAGAACCCCATTCCTGGCACCGATATGGCGGGCGTTGTCGAATCTGTGGGCGAGGGGGCGACCCGTTTTCAGGTGGGCGATGCCGTGTTTGGCGAGTGTGCCAAAGGCTTTCAGTGGGCCAACGGTGGCGCCTATGCGCAGTATGTGGCGGTGGCGCAGGATGCATTGGCTCTTAAACCCGGCAATGTCACGTTTGAGCAGGCCGCCAGTGTGCCAACGCCCGGCTTGATTGCCTGGCATAACCTCATGGGGCACCGTCCCTGGCGCACCGGTCAGCATGTGCTCATCAATGGCGCGGGCGGCGGCGTGGGTGCGGTGGCCTTGCAACTTGCCAAGGCCCATGGCGCCACGGTTACGACGGTGGAGCACACCAGCAAACTCGCCATGGTGCGCGCGCTGGGTGCCGACCATGTGCTGGACTACACACGCGACGACCCCACGCAAGGGAGCACCCGCTACGACATCATTCTGGATGTGGCCTCCAACCTCAAGCTCGGTGACTGCGCCCGCGTCTTCAAGCCGGATGGTGTCTACATTTTGATTGGCCATGACCACTATGGCGCGTCTGGCTCCAAGTGGCTGGGCAGTGGCATACCGGCCTTCTTGAAGCTGGCATTGCGCACCGCCTTTAACCCGCACCTGATCAAGCCCAACATGGCTGCGCCCAACAAACAGGTCGGCACGGCGCTGTTTGCCGACCTCATGGCCAAGGGGCAGCTCACGCCCGTTGTCGACCGGACGTTTCCATTGGCCCAGGCAGTAGACGCGATGGAGTACCTGCAGTCCGGTAAGGCCCTGGGCCGCATCGTTTTGATCCCATGAGGGCAAAGCAGACGATTGCCTGATTCGTAAACAAAAGTAAGCGCCGTCAACTCCACCAGAAAACCCCGCGTTGTA
>CAINUX010000170.1 GCA_903853895.1 uncultured beta proteobacterium
CGCCACTGACTTGGCCCTGCGCGTAGCCGCAAAGCTTGATCCCGACGGATCCCTGCAATATGGCATGGGTTTTGACGAACCCAAGGACGAGGACATGCGACTCGACTTGAGTGGCGTTGCCGTCGTCATCGGTGGTGAGTCCCAGGAACTGCTCTTCGACACGGTGCTGGATTTTGTCGAACTCAACCCCGGCGAATTCAACTTCATTTTTAGCGAAGGCAGTGCAACGGCTTGCGCCAGCGAACCAGCGGCCTCCGGGGGTTGCGGCAACAGCACCGGCTGTGGCAGCGGCGGCTGCGCCTCCAAAGGACATACCCATTGAAAGCCGATGTCATGAAACTCATTCCCTTGTGCGGAAAAGTCTATCTGGTGGGCGCTGGCCCTGGTGACCCCGAGCTGTTAACGCTGCGCGCCGTGCGCCTGCTGGAACGGGCGGACGTGGTGGTGTATGACCACCTGGTTTCCAGCGCAGTCCTGGATTTTGTCCCACAGACTGCGGAACGTATTTATGCGGGCAAGCGTCGCAACGAGCACACGATGCGCCAGGAGCAGATCAATGCACTGCTGGTCAAACTCGCTCTGGAGGGAAAGCAGGTCGTCCGGCTCAAGGGCGGCGACCCGTTCATCTTTGGTCGTGGTGGCGAGGAGTTGCAAACACTGGCAGTCCAGGGTGTTGCGTTTGAGGTGGTGCCTGGCGTAACAGCAGCTTCTGGTGTATCCAGCTATGCGGGCATTCCGTTGACACACCGTGACTATGCTCAAAGTTGCATTTTTGTAACAGGTCATCTGAAGGACGGAACCGCCGACCTGGACTGGCCCAGCCTGGTGCGACCCCGCCAAACCGTGGTGATCTATATGGGCTTAGGAGGATTGCCAGAGATTTGCCGCCAGATGATGTTGCACGGTGCATCGCCGAATCTGCCCATCGCCGTGGTGCAAGATGGCAGCATTGTTACTCAGAAGGTCGTGACAGGCACGCTGGCCGACATGCCAGAACGTGTGGCAAGGGCAAAGCTGAAGTCGCCCTGCCTGACCCTCATTGGCGAGGTTGTGAAATTGCATGACTCACTGGCCTGGTTCAGCCCGACGGAGAACTCCGTGGTGGAGAAAGAAGTCACCCCAAAAAAAGGACGCCGCCAAGAGGAAGCCGTCAGTGTTTGACTTTTTGACCCATCCCAATAGCAGCCTTCACTCCCTCTGGCGAGCTGCCGTACTCGAACGCAAACACAGCAGCCTCCACCCGTGAGTGCAAGTTGAGCTTGTCCATGATGTGGCGCACATGCAGTTTCACGGTGTTGTGGCTAATGTCCAGCGCTTTGGCAATCACCTTGTTGCTACACCCCCGCGCCACGTGATTCAGCACCTCGCGTTCGCGTTCGGTCAGCGTGGCCACTAGGTCACCCATGACGGACACTTTGGGGCCTGACTGGAGTATCAGCGCCAGCTTCAGCGTCATGGCCGATGCCACCACCATTTCGCCACGGGCCGCACGCCCGATGGCATCAATCACTTCCTCGGGCTCCATGTCCTTGAGCAAATAGCCGCGCACCCCCGCGCGCAGCGCTGCCGCCATGTCTTCCTCGCTGTCACTCATGGTCAGGATTACCACCGGCGTCTCGCACCCCTCATTGCGGACCATGCGCAGCACGCTCAGCCCATCGACTGCGGCCAGGCGCAAATCCAGCACCATGAGATCGGGCTGGTGCTCACGCAACAAGGGCACCACCTGCGCGGGGTCGCCCGTAGCGACCACTACCTCCATATTGCCCCGGTGCTCCAGCAGCTCCGTCAAGCCGCTGCGGCACAGCGCATGGTCGTCCACCAGCATGACCCGGGTTTTGGGAGTCATAGGCCGCCTGCTCCCTGGCGAGCCTGCGCCACAGGCAGCAGCAGTCGCACCCGGGTTCCACCCCCGTCGTTAGGCCCCACGACCAGACTGCCGCCCAGGCGCTTGGCACGGCTTTGCATGATGTCCAGTCCGAAGTGGTTGGTTGGTGCCAAGCCTTTGGCCAGCGTCACGAGGGTCGAAACCGACGGCTCATCCATGCCCAGCCCGTCGTCTTCAATCCGGAACTCCAGCTGCTGATGGTCCCTGGCAATCGACACAATCGCCCGCCGTGCCATGGAGTGCTTGGCAATGTTGGCCAGGGCTTCCTGAACAATGTAGAACACCTGTACCTCCTGTTCGTCGGTCAGGTTGAGACTATGCACTGAATTCCGGATTTCCAGTGAGATACCGACGCGGTCAAAATATCCATCGGCCACGCCCTGCAGTGCGTGCAGCAAACCCAGGGGGTCCATACGGGTGCGGAAATAGGTCATGACCTCGCGCAACTTGTCATGCACCTCGCCCACACCCATTTTGACATCGGACAAGTATTTGAGTGAACGCTGATCGTCGTGGGCCAACATGGATTCATTCAATAGCGGTAACCGCATTCTGACGTAAGCCAGCGTCTGCGCAATGGTGTCGTGTACTTCATTGACCATCTCCTGGCGCTCTCTCATGACTGTGACGCGTAGTCGTTCGCGTTCAATCCTGGCGTTGTGCAGCGCCAGCCCCAACAGCTGCCCAATCAGGCGCAGCATGGTTTCCATCTGCGGGTTGATACTGGCGTCGGAGTCAAAAAACAGGTTGTAGATCCCCAAGACCTGACCGCCATGCGGCAATGAAATGGCCAGCACGCGCTGGCACTGAGTGCCAAAGTAGGCATGGTCAGTGTGCTTGGCACAGGTTTTGACATCGTCCACCCATCCCAACACATCTCCCGCCGATGCCGCACCGCACATGCCGCAGTCGCGCGCCACCAATCGCTCGGCACTTTGCACGTCCGCTGGCAAGCCGTGCTGCGCAACCAGCCGCATCGATTTCCCGTCATCGGTCAAGACCCGCACAGCCCCCGCCTGCGCACCGGCCAAGGCCAGGATGGCGATCAGGAAGCGTTCGAGCAATGGGGCCAGATCACTGTCCACAGCAAGTTCTGCGGTCAACCCGGCAACGGCAGAGCCCAAGTCCATAGTGACATTAGATCGGAGCGGGGATTGGGAGCGTGTCATGGTGTTAAGGGGAAGGGTCCATGCTAATACATAACTGATCGCTAATAAATCGTAGAAACCCGGGGGTTGGACTGGCACCACGCCAGACACTACCCATTTGGGTTACATGGAATTACCCGTGTCGGCTATAGACGCAAATGGGTGCCCCTGCCTCTAATAGGGGCACTCTGCACCAGCCCTGCCCGCACAAAAAGATCCACGCATGTCAGCCATACCGATTCATGATCCCACGCGCCCCGCAGTGGCCGACGCCGTCAACGAGATGCGCACCACCACCTGCTACATGTGCGCCTGCCGCTGCGGCATCCGGGTGCATTTGCGCAATGGTGAAGTCCGCTACATCGAAGGCAACCCGGACCATCCTCTGAACCAGGGCGTGATCTGCGCCAAGGGTTCTTCGGGCATCATGAAACAGTATTCGCCAGCCCGACTCACCAAACCCCTGCTGCGCAAGCCGGGTAGTGAACGTGGAGACGGCCAATTCGAAGAGATCGAATGGGAAGCGGCCTTCACGATGCTGGCAGATCGGCTGCAAAAGATCCGTTCCACCGACCCCAAGCAATTTGCCCTATTCACCGGCCGCGACCAGATGCAGGCGCTGACCGGTCTGTTTGCCCGTCAATTTGGCACGCCCAACTATGCCGCGCACGGTGGTTTCTGCTCGGTCAACATGGCCGCCGGCATGATCTACACCATAGGGGGCTCGTTCTGGGAGTTTGGCGGCCCCGATCTGGAGCGCGCCAAGCTTTTTGTGATGATCGGCACAGCCGAGGACCACCACTCCAACCCGATGAAACGCGAACTCTCCAAGTTCAAACGCAATGGCGGTCGTTTTGTCTCCATCAACCCGGTACGGACCGGCTACTCCGCCATTGCCGACGAATGGGTTCCCATCAAACCGGGAACAGACGGCGCCTTGCTTTTGGCCCTGATTCACGAACTGATAAAACTGGGTTTGTACGATCGGGAATTCCTTGCGCGCTACACCAATGCAGGTCAACTGGTGAACCAGGATGCAGCCAGCGATGACTTTGGAATGTTCCTGCGCGATGCCGACGCGGATATTGCCAACCCCCTTCGCCCGGCCAACTTCTATTGGTGGGACCGTCTTGGCGAACGTGCTGTCGCCGACCACACCGAAGGCGCAGACCCTGCACTGCTGGGACACTTTACGCTGCCGCATGGCACACCGGCCGTACCGGCCTTTCAGTTGCTGCAGGAACGTGTCAAGCCCTACACCCCCGAATGGGCAGAAGGCGTTACCGGAATTCCCGCCGCCACCATTCGTCGCCTGGCGCACGAAATGGGCATCACCGCACGAGACCAGAAGATCGAGCTGCCCATCGCCTGGACCGACAGCTGGGGCAAGCGCCACAACTCGGTCACAGGTAACCCGGTGTCTTTTCACGCCATGCGGGGCTTGGCAGCCCACTCCAATGGTTTTCAAACCATTCGCTCGCTGTCCATCCTGATGTCATTGCTGGGCACCATAGACCGGCCCGGCGGCTTTCGCCACAAGGCGCCCTATCCGCGCGCGGTGCCGCCCAATGCCCGCCCACCCAAGGGACCGCAGGCCGTCAAGCCCGACACGCCGCTGGACGGCGCACCGCTGGGCTGGCCCGAGAGTCCGGACGACTTGTTTGTAGACGACCAGGGCCAACCGGTGCGCATCGACAAGGGTTTCTCGTGGGAGCACCCCTTGTCGGCCCACGGCCTGATGCACAACGTCATCACCAACGCCTGGAAGGGCGACCCCTACCGCATTGACACCCTGCTGATCTTCATGGCGAACATGGCATGGAACTCCACCATGAACACGTCGGAAGTGCGCAACATGCTGAACGACAAGCACACGACAGGTGAAAACAGCGGCGAGTACAAGATTCCGTTCCTGGTGGTGTGCGACGCCTTCCAGTCGGAAATGACAGCCTTTGCCGACCTGATCCTGCCCGACACCACCTACCTGGAGCGGCACGACTGCATGTCCATGCTGGACCGGCCGATTTCCGAATTCGATGGCCCGGTGGACGCCGTCCGCATTCCAGTCGTGGCACCCAAGGGCGAGTGCAAGCCCTTTCAGGAAGTGCTGGTGGAGCTGGCCGGGCGCCTCAAACTGCCCGCGTTCACACAGGCTGACGGCTCGCGAAAGTTCAAGGGCTATACCGATTTCATCGTCAACTACGAAACCGCACCGGGTTCCGGCATTGGCTTTCTGGCGGGCTGGCGCGGCAAAGGGGGCGAGAAGTCCATGCGCGGCGAGCCCAACCCCAAACAGTGGGAGATGTACGAGAAGAACAACTGCGTATTCCACTACGAGATGCCGCTGGAATACCAGTACATGCGCAACTGGAACCAGGGCTACATGGAGTGGGCGCAAAAGATGGGGATACGGCGCGACAAAGACCCCATCGTCATCCACATCTACTCCGAGTTTCTGCAGGGTTTTCGCCGCGCCGCGCAAGGCAAGCGCCCCGGCAAGCAGCCTCCCGCGCATCTGCGCAAGCGGGTGGAAACCTATTTCGATCCGCTGCCCTTCTACTACGTGCCGCTGGAAGAGCAGGCCACCGACACGGCCAAATACCCGCTCAACGCCATCACGCAGCGCCCCATGGCGATGTACCACTCCTGGGACTCGCAAAACGCCTGGTTGCGCCAGATCCACACGCACAACTACTTGTTTGTCAACACCAAAACCGCTGCCGCTGAGGGCATTGCCGACGGTGGCTGGATGTGGGTCGAATCCCAGTGGGGCAAGGTGCGCTGCATGTGCCGCTACTCCGAAGCGGTGGAGCCCGGCACGGTGTGGACCTGGAACGCCATCGGCAAATCCGCCGGCGCCTGGAATTTGACTCCCGACGCCAATGAGTCCCAACGCGGTTTCCTGCTCAACCACCTGATCTCGGAGGTGCTGCCGCCGTCCAGCGCAGGCGCAGCCATTTCCAATTCGGACCCTATCACCGGACAGGCTGCCTGGTATGACGTGCGTGTACGCATCTACAAGGCACAAGCAGGTGAGCCACAGCAGACGTCGCCGCAATTCAAGACAGTCGCCGCAGCACCGGGCATGCAACAAGCGGTGCCCAAATGGAGGGCCTACTTCGCTGGCCGGGGAGACAACAAATGACCCAGTTGGCCCTGGTCATCGTCCTCAATGTGTGCGTGGGCTGTCACGCCTGCGTGACCAGCTGCTAGC
>CAINUX010000171.1 GCA_903853895.1 uncultured beta proteobacterium
GGCATGAACTACGGTGTGGATTGGGGTTTCCCCAAGAACGTTCGCCTGGTGGTCCAGGTCGAAGCCGTCAAGCAGTAATCAGGCAAAGACGTTGAATTTGGCGGCGAGTTGCTGCAGGCTTTTGAGCCTGCCCCAGGGCATCTCGCCCGATGCCGGCTCGGAGCTGGAAGAATGCGCCTTTTGGCGCTCCGCCTCATCGCTGAATTCACGCATGGCCGACACTGCCAGCGCCACAAAGTCCGGCTGCCTGGCCTCGGCCACCGGCTGAGGCTTGGCCACCAGAACACCGTCCTTATTGAGGGTGATCTGGGTGAAGACCCCAGCGTTTCGGTCGACCGCACGCTGGTGCTCAGCCGCTTGGGAATCGCTGTCGATTGGAGCGCCTCCAGCGCCGATCGCCTTGCGACCATCGGTATAGAAGTTCCCTTCCGCCCGATCCTGCGGCGAGACCCCTGCGCCTGGAAACTGAACCTTCAGCACCACGCTCTCGGCGCGCAGTCGGGCGCCCTGCGCAGCGGGCGCAGGCACGCCGCCCTGCGGCTTGGTCAAGCCAGCGCGCGGTGCGGCATCCGAGGCGTCACTATCCAGGGCGCTGGGTGTGTTGTTACGTGGAAACTGTAGGTGGTTATAGCGGTCGATTTGCATGGCACATCCCCGATAAGGCAGTGGGTCCGCCAAGTATCGGGACGCGCCAAATCGCCCATTGCCAAAATAAAGCCCAATAAACCGGGTATTTCTTTCACATGGCTGCTGAACGGGTTTTTAGCACGATGCGGGTGAACAGTCGGTCATAGGCCGGATTGGGCGGAAATTTGCCGCCCAGCGGGTCCATGTTTAACCTGAACGCCGCATCCAGTTCCTGCCAGTCGGCCGCCTGCAACAGCTTTTCCGCTTCGGGCAGGATCACGGTTTCCTCGAGGCGCATATGCTCCAGATAGAAATCCAGGTAGCGCAGGGCCGTGTCCACGAATACCTGCATCCGTGAATCGCCCAGCAACTCCCAGGCCAGCAGCAAATGCTGCAGTTCACGCACAGCCTGCTCACCCTGTTGGTGGTCTAGGTCGAGCCGCGTGAGCAGTTCCTGCAATGCGGGTGCCACACGCAACAAACGGGGGAACAGCAACTCGGACTCTTTGGTGTGGTGCAGCCGCTGCGGGAACTCGTCGACATAGAACAACATTGCGCGCAGGACATCAAAGAACTGCTGGGGGCTGTCGCCCGGGCCCTGCACCACCAACTCGCGCATGGAACGCAACATGGCGCCCAGTGACGCGTGCTCATCACGGATGATCTTCAGGCTGGCGTGTTTCATGGCGGTCTCCGATATATTATTTTCAGCATGGCCCCGCGTTCCCCGACAATGAATCTAACCGAAACGTCCAATCCTGATCAATGTCATGAAAAGACGCCATTTCGAGGCGGTGAATCTGCTACGCTTTGAATCCTATCTGTTTTTATGAAAGGTGCACTATGTCCGAGTCCACAACCTCCAACGTCACAGCCCAGGAAAAGCTGGTAACCGATATTCGCGCCGTCA
>CAINUX010000172.1 GCA_903853895.1 uncultured beta proteobacterium
GCAGATCGAACGCACGGTGGCCATCAAGACTATCCTGCCGGCGCAGCTCAAGGGCGAAGAAGCCGCCCAGGTGCTGGCGCGTTTCAAGCGCGAGGCGCAGGCCGCGGGCCGTCTGAACCACCCCGGCATTGTTGCGGTCTACGACTACGGTGAAGAAATTGCTGACGAAGATCACACCATGGTCGCCGGCGAAGGTGCCCAGTCCCGCCAGCGCGTGGCCTATATCGCCATGGAGTTTGTCAAGGGTCGCGAGCTGCGCGACTTTTTTGAGGCCAACGAGCGCTTTGCGCTCAAAGACGTTGAACGCCTAATGGTCGAGGTGCTGGATGCGCTGGCCCACGCCCATGCCCACGGAGTCGTACACCGCGACATCAAGCCGGCCAACCTGATTGTGCTCGCCGATGGCAAGATCAAGATCGCGGACTTTGGCATTGCGCGGGTCGAGAAATCCGAGCTGACCCAGGTCGGCACGGTCATGGGCACACCCGCCTACATGTCTCCCGAGCAATTCATGGGACAGCCCGTGGACGGGCGCAGCGACATATTTTCGTGTGGTGTCATCCTGTACCAGTTCCTGACCGGCGAGAAGCCGTTTACCGGCAACTCCACGACCATCATGTACAAGGTGCTGCATGAAGAGCCTCTGGCGCCCTCTCTGCTGAATGTGGCGCTGCCCGCCGCCTTTGATGCGGTCGTCAAAAAGGCCATGGCCAAGAACCCGGACGAGCGCTACCAAAGTGCCCAGGAATTCGCGCAGGCGATCAAAGCAACATTGGGCGCGGTGCCAGCCATAGGCGCTGCTGCGGCCGTAGACGCGGATCGCACGGAACTCAGCATGCCGCCAGTGGCGCCGATTGCAGCCAAGGCCGCCAATCCTGCGCCTTCCGCTGCGGCTGCACCCGCCCGTGCCGCCACCGCCACACCTGCCGGCGATGCCCAACACAAATCCAATGGCGCACTGGTTGCGGCGGTGCTGACCGGCGTCGCCATTCTGGGCGCAGGCAGCTACTATTTCTCGCGGGGCGACCAGGGCAATAGCACGGCGCTGACGCAGGCAACGGCTCCGGGCGCGACCAGCAACACCGCTCCGACACCCGTAGCGCCGGCTGCGCCGGTCGCCACGGTGGCCAATGAGCCCGCGCTGGAGCCCGGCACCATGGTCATCAGTGCCCTGGGCCTGGTGGACCCCAAGGATGCCCGCTTCAAGGGCGACGCCAGTGCAGCCCAGACTGAGTCCCGTGCCGACGCCATGCGCCAATTGGTCGAAAAGGCCGTGGCGCTGTACGTCGAAAAAGACTCGCTGAACAAAAACTATGCGGTGCTAGACCGCAAGCTGCTGTCACAGCCCGGCGCCTTCATCAAGACCGTGATCCAGGAGGGCGCGGCCGCCACCGGCAAGGACGGACTGGTGGAAACCGAAACCCGTGCGGTAGTGAAGGTGCGCGACGTGCAGAAGTCGCTGAACCAGTTGTCCAAGGACGAGCGCATCGAGTTCATCCGCAACAATGGCGACCCCAAGGTCTCTATCCAGATGGCGATTCGCAATGCCGACACGACGCAGGCTCTGCCGGCCGAGCGCTCTATGGTGGCCGAGAATGTGGTCAAGGAGCGCATCAAGTCCTTTGGCTTTCGAGTTTGGTCGGCCGATGGTGACGTCAAAGCGGGCGCCAAGGTTCAGCCGTCCGACTTTCAGATCGAGGGCGAGGTGAAGGTCAAGGTCCTCTCCGCCCGGCTACCCGCGTCGGGCCTGACCATCACCAAGACCGCACTCACATCCTGGACTCTGAAGGCGATCGACAAGGCCAGTGGCGAAGAGGTTTACCTCAACACCGTCAACCCCACAGGCAAGAGCTGGGCCTCCGAAGACCTGGCGCTGGCCGAAATCGGCAAACTTGTCGGTGACGAATTTTCCAAAAACTTCTTCCTCGAACACTTCAATTTCAGCGCCCAAAAAGTCAACCTGAATGTGGCGGGTTTGCCCGATGCCCAAAGCGCCAAGATGCTGCTGCGTGAACTGCGGGGCTTTCGCCAGGTGCTCGACGCCCAAGCGGCCAATGAGTCCGGCAAGTACCAGCTGCAACTGGCCGACGGCAATGCCAGCGACCTGATCAATGAGGGCGTCCTCAAGCCACTCAACACCAAACTCGGCCAGGCGTGCTTTGCGCTGGCGGGGTCCAGCGGCGTGGATATCAATGTGAGTTTTGCGCAAGCCTGCGCCGACATGGCGGTACGTGGCAAGCTTGACTCGCTGCCACCGGCCGGCCTGCAAAGCGCACCGGGCGCGCGCGGCAAGTTGCTGGCCAAGACGACCTGACGCACCCGGAGCACTGCTGCAGGGTCACCCCTTGCAGCGGCGGGTTTCCACCTCTCTACTCGTGCACGCTGAACGTCACGAACACGGCGTCAGGCAAGTCCACCGAGTGACCAAACCCGATGCGACCGGTGCCACGCAGCATGATCTCTTCGCGCCGCAGCACCACTTCGGCTTCATGGGCAAACGC
>CAINUX010000173.1 GCA_903853895.1 uncultured beta proteobacterium
AGCGTGGGTGGCCGGCCAGCAGATTGAGGTGGAAGCTGCTTTGCTGACGGCGTTGTTGAACTAACGCACAGAGTCAACGCTCTATGCAAAATGCAACCCGAAGGTTGCATTTTCTTGTTAGCTTGTGGTGCGTTGCTTGCGACGACGGGCTGCCAGCAAACCACCCAGACCGACCAGGGCGAGGGTCAGCGTGCCGGGCTCGGGAACATCACCGGAAAAACTGGCCTTGAAAGCCGCAAGATTCTCCTTTGGTAGCGGGTCGGAACCATTGCCTGCCCGAATCGCGCCGCGAATCATCGGACCGTACACCCATTTTCCGTACACCTTTGCCACGTCAGATTGATCGTCTGCGTCTAGATCATCATAAGTAGCCTGAGCCCAACTAAAAAACGCATTCATGCCGCTCATAGCGACCAAACTTGGTCCATTCGCCAAGGAAAACCCCAGCGCAAAGCTGTAGGTATTGATGCCAGCAAAGGTGGAGCTCGGTGCCAAGGGCTGAGAGTATCCGGTACCAATGCCAATGACATTGCCATTAAAAATATCAACGGTGTTCAAGGCAAAAGGGTATAGGCCACTTGGCGCAAATGTTAACGTCTGCACCACAGTGGATGTGGCGTCGTCGTAAAGGGAAACTGTTGCACCAAGAATGTGCTGTCGCAATAGTGGATCAGCATTCGAGTTGCATCCCACGCCTTGTACCGTTTGGTAGGTGCCGACAAGGCATGCATCGGGGACGTACATTTGAACCTCACCCGACCAGCCAAGAACCTGGCCAGGGGCGTCGAATGGAGATCCAAACAGAGGATCCCAACTGCCCACATACACAGCAGCCTGGGCGCCAGAGTAACCAAACATCGTCGCAACCGCGACGGTTGCGATGGCGATTGCATTCTGAATCCGCGTCTTCTTGATGGCGCTCATCGAATCTCCCTAGTTTGTATATCGTAAAAAATTGTAAGCAATTTTCGCGCCAAATGGTATCGTTTTTTGCATAACTCTTTGATTTGCAACAGATTTTTCAAAAAAATACAACTTGCACGCCAACCCCGCATTTGACCAGTGTCAAATTTTTCGACATAAAAAGGACTCATTCTGGCAATGAAAGACAAAGGTCTGCATTGCCCGAGCGGACGCTGTCGGGCGCAAACATTCAGCCACGTGTGTCGACGCAGATGTTTTCTCTGAAAAAACGCAATAGGGGCTGCCCCCACATTGCCCGCAGCCTGGCTTACGCGCTTGGCACACGTAGCGTCCATGCAGGATGAGCTAATGGTGTGCATCGACCATGAAGCGCGCGGGGATGCTCTGGAGGATTTGTTTGCTCTACTTCTTGCGGATTCTTGCCTTGGGCCGCCCGGTGCGGTTGGCGACCCGATAGATAAGCGTGTCCACCGCAATCGTGGGTTCGCCAAAGGCGGCATTGAGTACCACGTTTGCGGTCTTGCGGCCCACGCCAGGCAGGGGTTGCAACGCTCAGGTGCGCGGTACCCGGCCACCATGCAGGTCTACCAGCAACCGGCAGGTCTGCAGCAGGTGCCTGGCCTTGCTGTGGTACAGGCCAATGGTCTTGATGCGCGACTCCAGCCCATCCAGTCCCCAATCGAGAATCGTCTGCGGCGTGTTGGCCACGGCAATCAGTTTGCGTGTGGCCTTGTTGACACCGACGTCGGGTTGGCCATCTGCAGCGTGGCAACAAAGCCTTGAACCTGGTATGGGGTCATGAATTCGCCGGGGGGCAACATATTTATGCCAAGTGGCGCAGTTCCCGCAGCGCTACCGATACCGGCGCCAGATCGGCCGCTTGGGAGCTGATCGTGGCCAGCAAATGGCGCAGTCGATCGATGGATTGGCGGTGCTGGTCGTGCCACTTCGTCTGCCCTTCGTTGCGGGCAAGCTGGCTCAGGGTGATTTGTCGGGCGATGAAGTACACGTCATCGCGTGCGCTGCCGCGCGCCTGGGTTTGCCACAGGGTATCCGTTGGCAACCGATTAATCTGTGAGCGCCAATCGGTCAGACCCAACTCCGTCTCGACGTCAAAGTAGGTGCGTGCAGCCCGCTCCAATGTCGTGTTGGCTGACCGCGCCAGATCGACCAGATCGAGTGCCGGGACGATGAATTCCAGAGCAGTCAGGTTTTGTGCCAGAACCGGTTCGACGCCAGCCTGAACCAGCTCAGCAGTGTTCTGTTGCCATGTACCTTGCGCTTGTGTCGGCAGCCAGCTTTCCAGATTGGCACGCAGCTCACGTGCGGCGGGCTGGTAACGTTGAATGAGCGTGGGCAAGTCAGTCCCCTGATCGCGAATCAGCAGCATCCAGCGAGAGGCACGCTGGGCGATGGAAATGAGTTTGCTCAACAGAGCCAACTGGAAACTAGCGTTCACATGGTAATCAAGCGCATCGATTTGGTCCCACAGCGACTCCAGATCAAAAATCTCGCGGGCTAGCGTAAATGCACGAATCACATCTGCTGTCGCCGCACCCGACTCGGTCGCAATGAAGTTGATGAAGGTGGCGCCCGTGCGGTTAAGCACTGTATTGGTAATGAACGTGGCGATGATTTCACGCTTGAGCGGATGGGCGTTGATTTCCTTGGCGAATTTTTCGGTCAACACCTGGGGGAAGTAGGCTTTCAGCGCACGATTGAAGAACGGATCATCGGGCAGGTTGCTGGCCACCAGTTCGTCAAACACGGCCATCTTGGCATAGGCCAGCACGACCGCATTTTCGGGTGATGTCAGGCCCACCTTGCGTGCGCGGCGTCGGGCGATCTCGTCGTCAGTGGGCAGGAACTCGATGGCGCGGTTCAAGCGGTTGCTGCCTTCCAGCCATTGCATCAGGCGTTGCTGGCCATCGAGCACATAGAGCGGCCGGTGCGTGGCAATGTCCAGCGCCTGGGTCTGGTAGTAGTTGTCCTGAAGCACTAGGTGTCCGACCTCGTCGGTCATGGACGCCAGCAGGTCGTTGCGCTGTTTGAGTGTCAGGTCACCGGCTTCCACCACGCTGCCCAGCAGGATCTTGATGTTGACTTCGTGGTCCGAGCAATCGACACCTGCCGAGTTGTCGATAGCATCGGTGTAAATGAGCCCACCTTTCTGTGCGTACTCGATTCGGCCGTTTTGCGTGCACCCCAGGTTGCCGCCTTCGGCGACCACCTTGCAGCGCAGCTCGCTGCCGTTCACGCGGAAGGCATCGCTGGCCTTGTCGCCCACTTGGGCGTGGGTCTCGAAGCTGGCCTTGACATAAGTTCCAATGCCGCCGTTGTACAAAAGGTCCACCGGTGCCTGCAGAATTGCCCGCAGCAGCTCCAGCGGCGGTAGTTCTTCGGCGGTAATGCCGATGATGGCACGCGCCTCGGGGCTCAGGGCAATCGACTTGGCGCTGCGCGGGTAGACACCGCCGCCTTTGGAGATCAGGCTCTTGTCGTAGTCGTCCCAGCTGGAGCGGGGCAAGTTGAAGAGGCGCTGGCGCTCGGCAAAAGAGCGCGCTACATCGGGTGTCGGGTCGATGAAGATGTGGCGGTGATCAAACGCCACCACCAGCTGGATGTGCTCGGATAGCAGCATGCCGTTGCCAAACACGTCGCCCGACATATCGCCAATACCGGCCACGGTAAACGGCGTGGTCTGGGTGTTCACACCCAGGGTGCGGAAGTGGCGCTTGACCGCCTCCCAGGCGCCGCGCGCGGTGATGCCCATCTTCTTGTGGTCGTAACCCACCGAGCCGCCCGACGCAAACGCGTCACCGAGCCAGAAACCGTAGTCGGCGGAGACGCCATTGGCGATGTCGGAGAAGGTTGCCGTGCCCTTGTCGGCCGCGACCACCAGGTAGGGGTCGTCCACATCGTGGCGCACCACGTCGGCGGGCGGCACCACGCTGCCCTTGACCACGTTGTCAGTCACGTCCAGCAGGCCCGACAGGAACAACTTGTAGCAGGCTATGCCTTCGGCCATATAGGCATCGCGGTCGCTGGCAGGGGGGGCGTTCTTGAGCACAAAACCGCCCTTGGACCCTACGGGAACGATGACAGTGTTCTTGACCTGCTGCGCCTTGACCAAGCCCAGAACCTCGGTACGGAAGTCTTCGCGTCGGTCCGACCAGCGCAGGCCACCGCGCGCCACCTTGCCACCGCGCAGGTGCACGCCCTCCACCCGGGGCGAATACACCCAGATTTCGAACAGCGGTTTCGGCTCGGGCACGCCGGGTACTTCGCGCGGGTTGAGCTTGAAGCTCACATAGGGCTTGGCACCACCGGCCGTAGCGGTTTGCCACAGGTTGGTGCGTAGCGTGGCCAGCACGGTGGCAACAAACTGCCGCAGGATGCGGTCTTCGTCCAGACTGGCTACGTTGCCCAGTGCGGTGTCAATGTGTTGCTTCAGCTGCTGTTGGGCGGTCTGGCGGTCACCGGCTAGGGCCGGATCAAAGCGCAGCATGAACAGTTCGGCAATGGCCTGGGCAATGTCGGCGTTCTTGTTCAGCGCGGCCTCAATGTAGCTCTGGCTGAAGGCAAAGCCCAGCTGCTTGAAGTAGCGGGTGTAGGCGCGCAGCACGGCAATGGCTCGTGCATCCAGCGTTGTGACCAGCACCAGGCGGTTCAGGTCGTCACTCTCCACTTCGCCACGCCACGCCTTGGCAAATAGGGCTTCAAAGCGCCCCTTCACGGTAGCCAGGTCGGTGCCTGTGGGCAGCTGCAGGCCCAGGTCATGGATCCACAGCGTGTCGCCGTTGGTGTCAATGCGGTATGGGTGTTCATCCAGAACGCGGGCACCCATGCGCTCTAGAACCGGCAGGGAATCGGATAGCGCCACCTTCGAGGTGTTGTAGATCTTGAAGCGCAACATGCCTGCCCCCGCATCCAAAGGGCGGTACAGCTTGACGGCCAAAGGAGAGGTGAGGGACAAGGCGACCAGCATGTCGGCGTCTTCTGCGCCAACTTGGGCAGAGAAGTCTTCGCGGTAAGCGGTGGGGAAAGCGTCGGCAAAGCGGTGCGCCAACGCTAAGCCGGGGCCTTCACCGTGGGCTCGCAATAGCTCGGTGGTGCAATCGTCCTCCCACCGCTGGGTAAGGCGCGTGATGCGGGCCTCGAGCGCCGGGAAGTTGACATTGTGCGGGGCATTCTCTTTGGCACGCACCAGGTAGTGGATACGCGCCTGTGGGCTGTCGGTCAGCATCGGAGTGAACTCCACCGATTGGCCATCGAGCGCGGCCATCAGTTCGTTGCCAATTCTGATACGCAGCTCGGTATTGAAGCGTTCGCGCGGCACAAATACCATGGCCGAGGTGAAGCGGCCAAAGGGGTCGCGGCGCAGAAACAGGCGGGTGCGCTGGCGCTCCTGCAACCGAAGGATGCCGATCGCATGTTCGGTGAGTGTCACGGTGTCGATCTGGAAGAGTTCATCGCGTGGATAGACATCCAGAATCGATTGCAGCGACTTGGCGGCGTGGCTATCTGGCACCACACCGGCAGCGGCCAGCACGGCTGCCACTCGACTGCGCACCTGCGGAATCTCGTTTACCGGTGCCAGGTAGGCGGTAGCGGTGTACAGACCCAGGAAGCGGGCTTCGCCCACGACCTGACCGTCGGCATCAAAGCGTTTGACCGCCACGTAGTCCAGCCATGCAGGGCGGTGCACGGTGGCACGTGTCATTGCCTTGGTGACCAGCACCAGTTCATTGGACTCCAGCAGCGCGACCGCTTCGGGGGGGAGGCGGGTTTCCTGGGTCTGCACCGGGCCGCGCAAGATGCCCAGGCCGGTTTCGGGTTTTGCGACCAGACACACGACATCGCCATCGCGTTTGAGGTCATAGTCGCGGGCTCCGAGGAAAGTGAAGTGGCGGTCCTCGAGCCAGCGCAGGAAATCGACGCCTTCCTGGCGCCCGGTGGGCGACAGCGTGGAAACAGACGCTGCTGCGGCCATGGCCTGCGCGCGTTCCAGCATGGGGCGCCAGTCTTGCACGGCACTGCGCACATCATTGAGGACACGCTCCAGTTCATCGGCCAGTGCCTGTCGTTCAGTTGCACTGACGATACGGTCACACTCGACCTGAATCAGGGACTCGACTGGGTCGTGGCGTCCGGCTGCGGTGGCGGCCGCGGCACTAGAGACACTCTGCACCTTGCCGTGTGCATCGCGTGTCACGCTGAGCAGTGGGTGAACGATCCAGTGCGCGGTGCGGTTACCGCGGTTGATCGCCATGGTGACCGAGTCCACCAGAAAAGGCATGTTGTCGTTGACGATCTGCACCACGGTGTGGTCACTGACAAAGCCGTCTTCGGCCAGCGTCGGATTGAATACCCGCACCTTGGCGGTGTTGGCCGGACGCGACGCATCCAGTAAGCGCCAGTGTGCGTTGGCGCTGGCAAACAGCGTGGCGGGGCCACGTGCCAGCAATTCATCGGGGTCGGTGCTGTCGAAATAGGCTGAAACAAAGTCGGTGATGCGACTGGAAGCCGGGCCTGCGTGTTCTTGGGTGTAGGACAGCAGCTCGGTGAGCGCGGAAGAGGTCATTGATGGCTCCGGGTTATCTTTTGGATGACGCGGATTCTAGGCTCGCAACTCTGGTCTGGATATGCTGAAATGCCCTGATTCATGCCGTTATGCAAAAACCGCATTACATTGTTTTGGACGGCGAATGCGGCCCACGCGCTACCATTGCGGCATAACCATCCAACCCAACCCGCCATGTCGCTTCAATTTGCCACCCGCCTGAACAATGTCGAAACCTCGGCCATCCGCGAACTCTTCAAACTGCTGGGCAAGCCGGGCATCATCAGCTTTGCCGGCGGCTTCCCCGACCCCGCCATGTTTGACGTGGAAGGCATACGCGAGGCCGTAAACGCCGCGTTGACGCAAGAGGCAGGAGCCACCCTGCAGTATGGCGCCACGGAAGGCCACAACCCGCTACGCGAACAGCTGTCCGCCTTCATGGGTGCCAAGGGCGTGCAAGACCTGGCGCCAGACCAACTCATCGTCACCACCGGTAGCCAACAGGCGCTGGACCTGCTGGGCAAGACCATGATCAGCCCCGGCGACAAGGTGATTGTCGAAGGCCCCACCTTCCTAGCCACCATCCAGTGCTTTCGCCTGTACGGCGCCGAACTGATCAGCGCACCGATTGATGCCAATGGCGTGCAGGTCGACAAACTCGAAGCGCTGATTGCTGAGCACAAACCCAAATTCGTCTACCTGATCCCCACCTTTGGCAACCCCAGTGGCGCCATGCTGAGCCTGGAGCGCCGCAAGCGCGTACTGGAGCTGGCTGTGCAGTACCAGACGCTGATCGTGGAGGACGACCCTTACGGCGATCTGTATTTCCACGCCGCACCGCCACCGTCCCTGCTGGCCCTGAGCGCCGGTGTGCCTGGCAGCCGTGAACTGCTGGCCCACTGCGGATCGCTCAGCAAGGTGCTGAGTCCCGGCCTGCGCGTGGGCTGGATGATTGCGCCCCCCGAGTTGCTGGCCAAGGCGACCATGTGCAAACAGTTCAGCGATGCCCACACCAGCACCTTCGCTCAGGCCACGGCTGCGCAGTACCTGAAGACCGGGCGCATGCCCGCCACGCTGGCCCATGTGCGCAAGGTGTACGCCGAACGCGCGCTGGCCATGGGCAATGCGCTGCGCAAGGAGTTGGGCGACGCGATTGAGTTTGTGCAGCCCCAGGGCGGCCTCTTCGTTTGGGCGCGGCTGACGGGTGCGAATGGTAAGGTGAAAGACGGTGCTGAGCTGGCCAAACGCGCCATCGACAAGGGCGTGGCCTTTGTGCCAGGAGCTCCGTTCTATGCGTCGAACCCAGACTTGTCCACGCTGCGGCTGAGTTTTGCTACCGCGGATGTGGCGAAGATTGAAGAGGGAGTGGGGCGGTTGGGACAGGCAGTTTGAAGCTGCGAGCGGGGTGTCTATGTGATAGATTAACCTCTAGCCCTCGTATTCATTGACTATTTTGCTATCAAAATAGAAGCATGTCGAGGAGGGTTATAAGTATGGCTGTACGGTGAACGGCATCAGGAAAGTTTGGTTGCCCGTAGCTCACGCAAGGCGTCCGCCGCAATCCAACGAGCGGAACGGGTGCCTTGTTGCTGAATCCGCAGTGCCGCGGCGATGGCGGCCTGGCGCAGGGCGAGGTTGCGTTTGCCGATGTTGCGCAGCGCCCAGTTGACGGCCTTCTTCACAAAATTGCGATCGTCATGTGCGCCCGCCTCCACCAACGCCAGGGCAGCCACAAAAGCCGCGTCGTCGGCCGCCTTGTCGTGTACGGCCAGCGTAGCCAGCAGCGCAAAGGCCGCGCGGCGCACAAATTCGTCCTTGCGCGTTGCCCACGCTTCGACCTTGCGCAAGGCGAGCGGGGATCTGCAAAAGGCGTTCAGGCAGGTCTGGTCGCAGACATCCCAGGCGGCAAAACCTTTGACCCAGGCGTCCATCTGTCGGGAGGTCAGTTGCGCGGGCTCGGCCACCATACTGGCGACGATGCGGGCGTCGGGAATAGCGGTGTCCCACAAGGCCTGGGCCAGTGCATGGTCACGTCCCAGCATGCGAGCAATGGCGCGCATGGTTGGAACCGAGAGGCCCAGACGGCCGTCGCCCACGAGGCCAAACCGGGCCATGCCCGGCAGTTCTGTCGGGCGAGCATGCTGATGCAGCAAAGCGATTGCAGTTGCTGCTCGCTCAGACGTGGAGGTCATGCTGTGTCAGCATCAGCCGCGGCGCGCGCCGGGGAGGGCTGGGTTGCCGTGAAATCAGGGTTTGCGAATGGCCCAAGTCCAATACCGCGCCAATTCAGTCAAACCTTCTGGGCCCGAAACGGTGGCAAGTGACCGCAGTGCCTGGTCGGTTTGTCCAGCCTGGATATAGGCCACGGCCAGGCGCAGACGGGCCTCTTCTGGGCGTTTGGCAATGCCTTTGGCGATGGCTTTCTCCATCAGCTCCAGACCCTTGTCAAACTGTTGCATGCCTACCAAGTTGAGCCCGACGTTAAACGCGGCTGATCCATCGGGTTTCTTGAGGGCATTGGCAATGTCGGCGGTGATGGTCTTGCGGTCTTGCTCGTTTTCCAGCGCCAACTTGGCACGCAGTTTTTTGTGTGCCTCGGCGCTCGCTCCAGTGCCCAGCAAACCGGCCGCAGCACCTTGGTCGAAGGTTCGCAGCGCTTCGCCTGAGAAGCCAGACTTTTGTGCAAAGTCGATGTACTCGGTGTAATCGTTAGTCTCTTCGGGGGTGCCGGTGTAGAAAGCCAGTCGAAAAACGTCGAGTTGCAGGCGCGTCGCCAGATCCGGGCGCGCCCACAGGCGGTTGATGACCGAGCGCCAGTGGTCTTTGCTGGGGTAGTGCTGCACCAGCAATTCCAGCGCACGGGTTGAGCCCGCGACATCCTTCAAGTTGTTGCGGGCCTGGGCCAGCATTTCCAGATAGGGCTGGGATGGCGCGGTCTTGGCTTTCTCGCTGGCAGCAATTTCTTCGCTGAGAAGCTCGCTGCCGCGCTGCAAATTGCCGCTCAGCAGGTGGGAGCGAATGCGTGCGTCTATGAACGCCGGGTCGGACCCGCCAGCCTTCACGTATCGGTCCAACCAGCTGGCGGACTGGGCATAGCCTTTGGTGCGGTAGTGGGTAATGCCCACGGCCTGCATCAGTGGCAGAGTCTCCTCGGGCTTGAGCCAGGCACCGCTGGCATTGAGCTGCAATATCTGTTCAACCAGTTTGTCCGCACTTTGGGCATCGTCTTCGCCGTTGGCGACTGCCAGGGCGACACGCGCGGTGATGTAGCTCTCATAGTCCGTTTTGTTCGGCACGGCATTGGCCGCCTGTATTTTCTCCTTCGCAAGGCCAAATTTTTTCTCGGTGATCAGGCTCTGCGCGTCCAGCAACGGCGTGCGCAGTTCGGGACGAATGGTGGGGCCAGCGGGTGCCGATGCAGAGGCAGTTGGCGCCGCTGCAGTCTGTGCCCACACTGTATGTGTGAGTAGGCCGCCTGCTACAAGGGCGCTCAAAAGGAGTGGGCGCATGGTTCGGGAAGCATTCATGGTGCGACTCAGGCTTTGCCAGGGTTGCACAAGGCGTGCTGGCCCAGTTGCACGACTAGGTCGCGGGATTTGTTCACCTCAGCCGAGGTCGCAACGGCCGCTATGTTGGATGCCAGGCTGCCGACGTATTTGCCAGTGGCCTCTGAGATCGATTTGAGGGCGGTGCAACGTGTGGCCAGGTGCTTCTTGGCGATCGCCATATCGCCCGCATCCCGCACTTCGGCCGCAACCACGCCCAAAGCCAGCACGCCGTCGGCTGTGGCATCGACGAGGCTCAGTTGGTTGGTCACCAGTTTGAGCATCTCCTTGTCATTGGGGGATGCGGTGCCGGTTCGCTTGGCGAGGTCAGACAGACTGGCGGCCAGGCTCTGCGACACCTTGTGAAATTCGGTGACAGACTTGCCAATGGCGGCCTTGTTTTGAGCCAGAGCAGGCTGCACCAGCAAGGTAGTGGCCAAAAGGGTCGTGGAAAGAATGCGAATCGTAGACATAGAAGTGAGTCTCTTGGGTTGAACGTGGGGCGAACTTTACACCGGTTCTGGAAACAGTGGCCAGTCTGCACCACACTAGAATCAATGCAACCGCACAGCTTGCAAGGCCCATCCCTGTGAATTTTGATATTCGCACCCTATCGATCATTACGGCGGTGAGTTCGCTGGTGTTCGCTTTTGCGGCGATTGTGTTAGCGCGCCTGGTTCCCAGCGAGCGGTACCTGCGCGATTGGGCAATCGGCTCGGCGCTAGCTGCGCTGAGTACGCTGTTGGTCGGACTGCGGGGGTTGATTCCGGACCTGGTGTCTACGGCGGTGGCCAATACCTTGCTGACCGTTGCCTTTACATGCATGTACATTGGCGCGAGGGGCATGGTCCGGTTGGATCGCCCGCGTCGTTCCGTGTGGCTGCTGGCAGTGTTTGCGTTTGTTGGCCTTTCGTGGTTTGTCGTCGTAGACCCCAGTGTGCTCGCCCGCGTGCTGATCGTGACCATCGTCAATGTGCCCTTGCTGGCGGTGACGGGTCTGACATTCTGGCGTCATGATCAGCGCACCGGTCCGTCACCGCTGCGGGTTGCCAATCGATTCACCAGTCTGGTTTATATTGCCGGCGCCGTGCTGTTGGTCGCGCGCACCGTTCCGGCGTTGCAAAGTCCCAATGCCGCAGCCTACCTTACTTCGACCAGCACACTATTTGTGGCTCCGTATTTCTGGGCGATCCTGTTCAACGTCTGGCTGGCGATTATGGTCACGCTTACGGTGAGTGCGCGGCTGCAGACTGACTTGGTTGTTGCACGCGACCAGGCGCAAGCCAATAGTTCCGCCAAGAGCCAGTTTCTGGCCAATATGAGTCATGAGATACGCACCCCCATGAACGCGATTTTGGGCATGCTCAAGCTGTTGCAGGGCACAGACCTGAACAACCGCCAGCAGGACTACACCACAAAAACCGAAGATGCCGCGCGTTCGTTGCTGGGCTTGCTCAATGACATTCTGGATTTTTCCAAAGTCGAGGCCGGCAAGATGTCCCTGGACCCGCAGCCGTTCCGTTTTGAGCGCTTGCTGCGTGAGCTGTCGGTGGTGCTCTCGGCCAATGTGGGCGCTAAAAATATCGACGTGCTGTTTGACGTGGATCCACAGATTCCACCCCTGCTCGTGGGTGACGCCATGCGACTGCAGCAGGTGTTAATCAATCTGGGTGGAAATGCCGTCAAATTTACTGCGCAAGGGCAGGTGGTTTTTGCCATACGGCTCAAACAAACGGTGGGCTCCGAGGCGGTGGTCGAGTTCGTAGTGCAAGATTCCGGTATTGGCATTGCCCCGGAAAACCAGAGCCATATCTTCTCCGGATTTTCACAGGCGGAAGCCTCCACGACGCGGCGCTTCGGTGGTACCGGTCTGGGCTTGGCGATCAGCCAGCGGTTGGTGGAGATGATGGGTGGTTCGTTGCAGTTGAGCAGCGTATTGGGGCAGGGCAGCACCTTCGCTTTCAGCCTGGCGTTGCCCGTCGCCACCGAACACATTCCGGATGCCGTGCCACCCGCGCCCGACGCGCTGGCTCCGCGCACCGTCCTGGTCATTGACGGCAACCCTTTGGCGCTGGACATCACCGCGGCTATCACCCGTGCGTGGGCATGGCCTACGACGACTGCCAACAGTGGGGAGCGTGCGCTGGAGATGATCCGCTTGCAGTCTTCAGCGGGGCAATTCCCGTATCAGGTTGTTTTCCTGAACTGGCGTTTGCCAGGCATGGATGGGTGGGAGACAGTGCAGCGCATTCGCCAGGCCAGCCAGAGTTGTGGAGGCCCCCTGCCTGTCATCGTGATGCTGGCATCCTCGAGCCGTTTGGTGTTGGCCCAGCGCTCGGCACTGGAGCAATCCATGCTCGATGGATTTCTGGTCAAGCCCTTCACGGCCTCCGTGCTGAAGGAAGCGGCGACGCAACCAGTGGCAACGGACACCGGGGTGCGTAAAACCCCGCGCACCAGCAAGCCGAGGCGCCTGGATGGCATGCGTCTGTTGGTGGTGGAAGACAACCTGATCAACCAGCAGGTTGCGCAAGAGTTGCTGCGCTCCGAGGGCGCTCAGGTTGTCTTGGCGGCCAATGGGCAATTGGGCGTGGATGCCGTTGCATCGGCTGCATCTGCGTTTGATGCCGTGTTGATGGATGTCCAGATGCCAGTGCTCGACGGCTATGGTGCGACCCGCGTGATTCGCCAGCAACTGGGCTTGACGACATTGCCCATCATCGCCATGACCGCCAACGCCATGGCGTCTGACCGGGAAGCCTGTCTGGCCGCCGGTATGGACGACCATATCGGTAAGCCTTTTGATCTCACACAACTGGTGCTATTGTTGCAGCGGTATGTTCGGTCGGCGCAGCCGCCGGCAAACGGTGACTCGACGAAAGCCGTTTCTGATTTGCAGGGCCCGATGGCCCCGGTTGCAGTATTGGATGTTGCAGCAGCGTTGGCCCGTATGGCCGGTTCCACGGACCTGTATGTCCGGGCTGCACGCGATTTTCTCGTCGGTTTGCCCGCTACGGCGCCTGACTTTCGGCGTCTTGCGCAAGTTGATGGGCTGCAAGCATCCATGTTCATGCACAACTTGAAGGGAGCCTCTGCGATGTTGGGCGCGACCCAACTGGCGCAAGCCGCTGACCTCCTGGAAACGCTGTGTGCGAGTCCAACGGGTCTGGCTTCCAGCTTTGACCACCTGGTGGCATTGCAGGCTACTGTAAAAGCGACCGAAGCTGCCCTGCATGACGCCGTCGATGCTATGGGTTTACCACCCACTGCTGTTTTGCACTAGCCGGGTTTGCGCGAGCGCTTGCCAAAATCCTTCAGCCAACCCTGTGCATAGGCGCCCACCGCTATACCTAGCAATGGTGCCAATAGGTCCCAGTTTCCTGTGCCCAAACCTGCAATGGCGGGGCCAGGGCATACGCCACAGAAACCCCAACCCACTCCAAAAATCGCGGCACCCACAATGGTGTCCCGATCCAATACCGATGGACGCATAGAAAACTGGTCGCCCAGCACCGGATGAGTCATCACACGGGGTGCCAGCTGGTAGGCCAGTACGGTTACGCAGACCGCGCCCCCCATGACAAGCATCAGGCCTAAGTCCTGAAAACGCAAGAAGCTCAAGACCACCTCGGGCGACACCATGCCGGACACGGACAGGCCGAAACCAAACAATACGCCACACAGCAGAACGGCCAAAGTCTTTCTAGCGGGCATCAGCGACCTCCCAGAAAAAGCACGGCGTTTGCCGTGACAAAGCCTGCCGCCATGAAGGTCAGCACCGCGACCAGCGAGGGCCATTGCAAGGATCCCAGACCACAGATGCCATGTCCTGAAGTACATCCGTTGGACAGCCGCGCACCAAAACCAACCAGTAGTCCGCCGGCACCCAACTGCCAGAGCGGGATGCCAGTTTGCAGTCCGCCTTCTGGCCCCAGCAGTAACCACCAGATGGACGCCCCCAGAATGAGACCGGTGGCCAATACCAGACGCCACGAACGGGTCTCAACCAATCGGCTTTGCTGAAAAAAAGGTCTGCCGGACAGGTAGGACCAACTGCTGCTGAAGACCGTGCTCATACCCCCGATCCAACCGGTCAGGATGTACAGCAAACCAACGGCAATTCCTATCAAAAGGCCACCGGCCAGGTAGTGGCCCCAACCCGTGGGGAAAAGCGATACCGTCATGCCTGCTCCTAAGATTTTGCAAAGGGCCAGAGCATAGCGTGCCAGCGTAACGATTTGGAAAACTGCCATAGCCACGGCTCTTTGTCACCCTGGAGACATTGACATCAATCGATTCGCAAATTGCAGCCGCCTTTGGTGGTGAATTCTGCGCGATGGGTTCTACACTGCACCAGTGGGACAGATCGACGAAACATAATTGCGCGAGCGTTTTACGGGGTAACTGGATGATTGACTTTTCTAACACCAAGATCAGCGTGAAGCTGGGAGTTGCTTTTCTGGTCATGGTGTTGCTGACCGGGGCCATTGGCGGTTTTGCCTTGATGCAGTTGGCCCGTATCAACGCCAACACTGAAGAAATGGCCAGCAATTGGATTCCAAGCATCAAATATGCGGGGGAAATTCAGGGGCTTTTGAACGACTTTCGCCAAGCTGAAACCCAGCATGCCATGGCGGTAACGGCGGAAGAAAAGAAAGTCGAAGCGGACCGTGTTGCTGTCGACAAGACCAAACTGTCAGATGTCGGACGACGCTTTGAAAGCCTGTTGGATACCGCTGCCGAAAAGCAAACGTGGGAGAAATTTGGCAAGGATCTCTCCAATTACTACACGGTTAGCACCAAGTTGTTGACGATGTCCGATATTGGGCCGGCCGAAGCGATGGCCACAACTGAGTTGTTGAATGGCGAATCGCGCGCCGCATTTCGTGCACTTTTTAAGAACATCGAAGAAATGAACGGTCTCAATTCCCAAGGGGCAGATCGTGCGCATTCCAATGCCAAGGAGACCTATGCCGGTTCCAAGTGGAGCGTCATCGTGTTTCTCGTCGTGACAGTTGGCTTGGCCGCCGCCATGGCAGTGTGGATAACGCGGCAAATCACGCAGCCCATCGAGTTTGCTGTGGGGGCCGCTAAAGAGTTCGCGGGAGGTAATCTGACCCACGCCCTGCACCCCCGCGGCACAGATGAACCAGCCCAAATGCTGCACGCGCTGGAGTCTATGCGGCTGGCCCTTGCCAGGGTGGTCACCAATGTGCGCCAGGGCTCAGAGGGTGTTGCGACCGCCAGTTCGGAGATCGCCCAAGGCAACCACGATCTGTCGGCCCGCACTGAGCACCAGGCCAGCGCACTGGAACAAACGGCGGCTTCTATGGAAGAACTGGGGTCGACGGTCAAGCAAAACGCGGACAACGCCCGGCAAGCCAACCAACTGGCCATGAACGCCTCGGTGGTCGCCATCAAGGGCGGAGACGTGGTCGCGCAAGTGGTCGAGACCATGAAAGGCATCAACGATTCTTCACGCAAGATTTCCGACATCATCAGTGTGATTGACGGGATTGCGTTCCAGACCAACATCCTGGCGCTTAACGCGGCGGTTGAGGCCGCACGCGCCGGTGAACAGGGGCGTGGTTTTGCGGTGGTGGCCTCGGAGGTTCGGAGTCTGGCGGGTCGCAGTGCGGAGGCTGCCAAAGAAATCAAAAGCCTGATTGGCGCCAGTGTAGACCGTGTGGAACGAGGAACCACGCTGGTGGACCAGGCGGGTGTGACCATGACAGAAGTCGTGAGCAGTATCAAGCGCGTGACGGACATCGTTGGTGAGATTAGTGCTGCCAGCAATGAGCAGGCTTTAGGGGTCGCGCAGGTGGGTGAAGCGGTGACCCAAATGGACCAGGCTACGCAACAGAACGCCGCATTGGTGGAGGAGATGGCGGCGGCGGCAAGTGGCCTCAAGTCTCAGGCCCAGGATCTTGTTCAGGTGGTGGCGGCATTTCGCCTAAGTGAAGCCGATGTGGGCTCCGCGCTTCCGAAGGTGGCCGTGCGGTCGTTGGTACCGAACAACCCGCCCTTCCAGGGCACCGAGCGGCGAACGTCCGGCGCCAACGGATCTGCTTCGCAACGCGGGACGGCCAGGCCGTTCAAGTCAACGACAACAACCGGCAAGTCGGCACAGGCTGCCAGCGCAACTGCGTCGGCCTTGTCGCAAGCGGCCCCCAAGGTGACTGCCAAGTCCACGCCCGCTGGTGGTGACGACGACTGGGAAACCTTTTGAAGAGCAAGCTTTCAGGTCTGGCTGCGTTGGGGGGATTGGTCTACTCGACCGATAGCGGCCGTATGTGCCCCGACTGTCGTCAGCCGGTGCTCCAGTGTGCCTGCAACCTGCAGCGTGCGCCCACGGGCGATGGCATTGTGCGCGTCTCACGGGAGACCAAGGGGCGGGGTGGCAAGGCTGTTACGGTGGTTAAAGGTGTGCTATTGGATGCAGCGGGGCTGGCCGAACTGGGCAAGCAACTCAAAACGGCCTGTGGCTCGGGCGGTACTGCAAAGGATGGCGTGATTGAAATACAGGGCGACCACTGTGACCGGGTCGTGCAGTTGCTCAAGACGCAGGGATATACGGTTAAACGCGCAGGGGGATAATGCACAGATGCATCTGTCAGACCGGGCTGAAAGGCCATCCGTAGCCCTGTACTGGGATTTTGAGAACCTGCACGCAGCACTTTGCGAGGCGCGGCTTGAAGGCTCGTACAGCAAGCAGGACAATCGCTTCAAGGTGCAGGAACCGCTGGTGAACATCCAGGCTGTGGTCGACATGGCCGCTTCGTTCGGTCGAATCGCCATCCACCGCGCGTACTGCAATTGGCAGTACTTTGGCCGATACCGCGATGCGCTGCTGCACCATTCCATTGAGTTGATTCAACTGTTTCCGCCTGGTGGCGCTGCCAAGAATGGCGCAGATATCCGGCTTTGCCTGGATGCCGTAGAAGACCTGACACGCTTCGACCACATTGGCACCGTCGTTATCGTCAGCGGTGACAGCGACTACATGCCAGTGGCGCAAAAAATAAAAGCTGCCGGGCGCCAGGTTGTTGGCCTGGGTGCGCGCAAAACCACCAATGGCCACTGGGCAACCAGTTGCCACGGCTTTCATTACTACGAAGATTTGGTATCCACCACATGACGATTCTCGATGCGGATTCAGTAACCCATGGTATTCAGTTGGCGGTCGCGCCGGTCTTCCTGCTCACCGCTGTGTCGGGGATGATTGGTGCCATTGCGGGTCGCCTGGCGCGCATCATTGACCGTGCGCGTATGCTCGAAGACCGTGCGCGTGAGTCGACCGACGATCAGTTCCTGGAGCGCGCGTTCCACGAATTAGGTGAATTGCGTTTGCGTGGACGGCTTGCCAACGGCGGTATCGCACTGTTGACCTTGTGCGCCTTCCTGATTGGGCTGACTATCATCGTGCTGTTTGTAGGGGAGACTACCGGGTTTCAGATCAGTCGCTGGGCGGTTGGCGGATTCCTGGCTGGTGTGGTGTCATTCTTGCTGGCGCTGCTGTGCTTTCTGACAGAAACGGTCATTGCCTCCAGGCTTCTCAACTTCCAGATGCCCGAACGGGGTTAGTCCATCATTGCAGCGACCAAGATTTCGTAGGATCGTTTGCGGGCCGTGTGGTCAAACATCTGCGAAGTGATCATGAGTTCATCGGCGCCAGTGCGTTCGATGAATGACAGCAAACCCTGGCGAATCGTGGCCGCGCTGCCGATAGCAGCGCACGACAGAACGCTGCGTAGCAGAGCCTGCTCGGCCGGACCGACCTCTTCGGCATACCCTGGTTTTGGTGGAGGTAGTTTGGCAGGTCTGCCGCTGCGCAGGTTGACAAAAGCCTGCTGCATGGAACTGGCCAGAATGTGCGCCTCCTCGTCGGTGTCTGCTGCAAACACGTTGAAGCCAAGCATCACGTAGGGTTTTTTCAATTGTTGTGAGGGCTTGAACCTGGCCCGGTATAGGGCCACCGCATCCATCATCTGCGCGGGCGCGAAGTGAGACGCAAAGGCGTAGGGCAGGCCGAGAAGCGCAGCCAACTGTGCGCCGTACAGACTGGAACCCAAAATCCATATGGGCACTTCAAGGCCCGTTCCAGGCACGGCGCGAACGGCCTGGCGGGGCTGATCCGACAAGTAGTCCATCAGTTCGGCAACATCCTCTGGAAAAGTGTCGGCGTCCGAGGCCAGGTTGCGTCGCAACGCTTGAGCGGTGCGCTGGTCGGACCCAGGTGCGCGCCCCAATCCCAAGTCGATACGACCGGGGTACAGCGACTCCAGTGTGCCAAACTGCTCAGCGATGACCAGAGGCGAATGGTTGGGCAGCATGATCCCGCCCGCACCCACGCGAATGGTTGACGTGCCGCCCGCCACATGTCCTATCAACACTGCGGTGGCTGCACTGGCGATGCCCGGCATACCGTGGTGCTCGGCCAACCAATAGCGTTGGAACCCCAGGCGTTCTGTGTGTTGCGCCAGATCAAGCGTGTTGCGAAAAGATTGGGCAGCGTAACTGCCTTCGGTGATGGGAGAGAGGTCGAGTACGGAGAATGGGATCATGCAGTGCAAGCTTCCTGGTTGGCGATGGCCTGATTGGCGAGGGATTACCCCGAGAAAAATCTGCCGACAGGCAGAGAATAATGCTACTGTATCGCTTAGCCGACGGACAGGTTCCTGGGGCACAAAAATGGCACTTTTGACAGACTAGGGCAATACATGATTACCTCCGGAATGAGCCTTGGAAAGCGGCTGACTTTGAGTTTTACTGTCGTCATTGCATTCATGGCGTTCTTGGCCATATTGGCCTCGGTGCGCATCGCTGGGCTCAACAGCGAGATCGAGTTAATTGTCAAGGATCGATACCCCAAGACCAATATTGCCAACAGCATCAAATCTCAAATCAACGAAATCTCGCGCGGTATGCTTGGCGTGTTGATCATGACTGACCCCGGGCAGATCAAGGCCGAGATTGACAAGATTGAAAAGGTTAACGCTGCCAACAATGAGGCGATTGCGACTCTGGACAAGATTCTGACCGATGAACAGGGTCGTGAACTACTCAAGGCGATCGTTGATATTCGCGACAAGTTTCGTCCCCATCAAGCCGCTTTCGTGACGCTGGTCAATGAAGACAAGAAGGATGAGGCCCAGTTGAAGTATTTGTTTTCGATGCGGCCGTTGCAAAAAAAATACTTTGATGCGCTCGATGCCTTTGTGAAATACCAGGACGAGCAAATGCAATCCGCCGGCGACAAGTCTGCTGATGTGGCACGAAAGACTGAAATTCTAATTCTGGTACTCGCAGTCGCTGCAGCAATAGCCAGCACAGTGGTGGGTTTTTGGGTGACTCGCAGTATTGTGGGGCCTTTGAGAAAGGCCATGTCAGTTACACAACTCGTGGCGGCAGGTGATCTGACCAGCGAAATCGAGGTAGGAGGCAAGGACGAATTGGGTAGCATGATGGACGGCCTTCGCAACATGAATGACAGCTTGCGCCAGTTGGTAGGGGATGTGCGTTCCAGCGCGCACACGATCGCGTCCACGGCGCAGGAAATTGCAGCAGGCAATTTGCAGCTAAACGACCGCACCGTCGAACAGGCTCATACTTTGCAGGAAACAACATCTTCCATGCACGAGTTGACCGCCATCGTGCGCCACAGTGCGGACAGTACGCAAGAAGCCAACCAGTTGGCAGTATCGGCTTCCAGCGTTGCGGTCAAGGGGGGCGCAGTGGTGTCACAGGTTGTGGAAACCATGGGCTCCATTAACGCTTCGTCCAAGAAGATTGCGGACATCATTGGCGTGATTGATGGCATTGCCTTTCAAACCAATATTCTGGCTTTGAATGCCGCTGTTGAAGCCGCCCGTGCCGGTGAGCAGGGGCGTGGTTTTGCTGTCGTGGCGTCCGAAGTGCGCAGTCTGGCACAGCGCTCTGCCACTGCCGCCAAGGAGATCAAGACCCTGATTGATGACTCGGTAGCCAGTGTGGAGACCGGCAGCCGTCTGGTGGCACAGGCTGGCACCACGATGACCGAGGTGGTGGACAGTGTCAAACGCGTGACCACCATCATGACTGAAATTACCAATGCCAATCGCGAGCAGAATGCAAGTATTGAGCGCGTAAACCATTCCATCGCGCGCATGGACGAGGTCACGCAACAGAATGCGGCCATGGTGGAAGAGGCCGCCAGCGCCGCGCAATCCATGCATAACGAAGCAGATCACCTGTCCCAGGCCATCAGTGTATTTAAACTGGGTGGCAACGACGACGCCCCTACGGTTGGCCGCGGCGTTCGGATCATCGGCCACCGACGTGGATGACGGCATCTTTTCAACACTATTGCTAGGAGACAGCGAATGACAACTGGACAAACTTTAAAATCCCTGATTTCTGCCGGCGTGCTCGCCGTATCGTGCACCATGTCGGCGCAGGCGGCAGACATTGGCGGCGTCAAAGTCGAAGATACGGCAACAGTCGCTGGAAAGACGCTGGTCCTCAATGGTGGAGGGATGCGTCAGATTTTTGTCGTAAAGGTCTATGCCGCCGCTTTGTACCTTGCCGAGAAAAAGACGTCGGCAGCTGATGTGCAGGCGTTGACAACCCCAAAACGGGTGGCGTTGCACATTCAGCGTGAAATCAATAGCGACGAATTCGGACAGCTGTTCATTACGTCCATGAACAAGAATTCGTCTAAAGAGGAAAAAGCCAAGGTCATAAATCAGACCGTCAAGTTTGGCGAGATGTTCTCTAACCTTCCACCTGTCAAAAAAGGCGATATCGTGACACTGGACTGGGTGCCGGGTTCTGGAACGGTCAGCACACTCAATGGCAAGCAAATTGGTGAAACGCTGCCCGACATTGCCTTCTACAACGCCGTACTACGCATTTGGATTGGTGAAAATCCGGTTCAATCGGATGTAAAAAGAGGATTGCTCGGCGAAAAGTAGGACCAACACAGGGGAGGGCTTTTTAGCCCAGGTTCAACGCTTCAAATACACGAAAGGCCGCATAGGCATCGTTGGCGGCATAGATCAACTGGGATTCTGTGAGGTGTGGATTGGCCCAGTTGGATGTGGCAGCTTTTTTGGATTTGATGAAGCGCTGGTTGAACAGAACGGCCACCGCGCCCTTGACGCCCATGTCCTTGCGGTAACCCCGCTCTCGAAAAATCGTGTTCAGCTCAAGCACGTCCGCGGGCTCAACGCCCAGCTTCGAGATGATGCGTTTGCGGTCATCCCCCAGACCAAAACCGGCCTTGACAATCCCAAGAGTCGACAGCAACTGCCCCACCATGGTCCGGCACTGCAGGTCGTGCAACTGAAAAACCCAGGCCCTGTCTGCGGTGGCCAGTTGCACAATATGCGGCCCCTCGGACACTTGGTCCTTGAAGAAGGTCGGTTTGGACTCTGTGTCAAAACCCAATACCTTTGCAGAGGCCAACGCGTCGCAGGCCTGGCCCGCCTGGTCAGCGGTACAGACCAGGGAAATACGGTTCAGATCCAGCCGCTCAAAAGGCGCCAACAGGGCGATTTGCTCCTTGCTGGGTGTGGTGTGGGTGGTGTGCATGGGCGTCAGTGTGCCGGATATCCGGCCTGTTTTGGGGCGCGTCGCATAATCACACCATGAAAAAAACATTCAAGCTCAATATCGAAGGTAAGAATCGGGACCGCGTTCTCGAAGCGGTCAAACACGAAATTCGCAAGTACGTCAAGCGCGAACGCCGCCGCGAATTGCCGGAGGGCGTCGATTTTTGGGATTTTGACTGCCGGTTTGGCACCACCGAGGCGGATGCCGTGGTCGTGCACTTCGCCACGCTCACCGAGCGGATCGACGCCGTGGCCAAAGATGCCGGGGACCAGTTCTATGTGGAAATCCTGGCCTCGCACGGCCGCCGCCAGACTCGCCCTGCTGGCGTTGAACCTACGTAAACACCTGTTTTGCCCCTTGCCCTGGAGAATTTCTGATGCTCGTCCTGTGCGGTTTCCCTGTTTCCAATTACTACAACAAAGTCAAACTAGCGCTTCTGGAAAAGAACGTGCCGTTTACCGAAGAGCATGTCGCGACCGGGCGCTCTGACGAGGAAGTGTTGTCGTGCTCGCCGCTGGGCAAGATTCCCTACATTCGCACGCCGCAGGGCAGTTTGTGCGAGAGCGAGGCGATTCTGGAATACATCGATGCGACCTATCCCATTCCTGCTTTGTTTCCTGCGGACCCCTTTGCCGCGGCCAAGGTGCGCGAATTGATCGTGTTCATCGAACTGCATCTGGAACTGGTGGCCCGTGAACTGTATGGACAGGCGTTTTTTGGCGGAACCATCAGTGAAGGCAACCAGTCCCGGGTGCGAAAACAGCTGGAAAAAAACATCACCGCGTTCAAACGTTTGGTCAAGTTTGCCCCGTTTGTCGCGGGGGACTCGTTTACGCTGGCCGATTGCGCGGCGTTTGCCAGTCTGCCGGTGGTTGGCATGGCAAGCAAGGCCATCTATGGCGAAGACCTGTTGCTTGCGGCCGGTGTGGACTACAAGCCCTACATGAAGCTGATCGGGGAGCGGCCCTCGGCGCAAAAGGTCATGGCAGACCGCAAGGGCGCTATCGCCAAACCGTAGCCACCCGCAACGGTTGCGGGCTTCGCCCTTTCTCAGGTCGGCTTGGCCAGCGCTGCCGCTGCCCGCAGCTTGTCCTTCTTGCTCGGGCGCTTGCCTTTGATGCCTCCGTTGTCGGGCGCCGCTTGGGCCACGATGGGCGTGGCAACCTCCGTGGGTTCAAAGCCTGCGATGTGCTCCAACGGCAGGCTCAGACCCTGGCGTTTTTCAATCAGATGAAAATGGGCCTCGGTATCGGCGCTGACAAAACTGACCGCGAGGCCGGACTCACCGGCGCGTCCCGTGCGCCCGATACGGTGCACGTAGTCCACGGCTGAGCGCGGCAGGTCGTAGTTCACCACCACGGGCAGTTTGGCGATATCGATGCCGCGCGACGCCAAGTCGGTGGTAATGACCACTTCCCACTGCTCGTCCTTGAACTCCGCCAAGACTTGTTTGCGCGCGCCCTGGCTCAAGTCGCCATGAAATGCGGTGGCAAACACCTTGGCTTTGTACAGCTTTTCGGCCACCAGTTCGGCGGTGTATTTGGTAGCGACGAAGACCAGTACCCGCTTCCATCCCTGGTCCTTGATCAGGTGGCGCAGCAACTGCGTGCGCTGGTTGGCGTCAACCGCAATCGCCCGCTGCGCAATCTCTGGTTCGTGCAGTTCGGTTGCTTCCACGGTGACGTGAACCGGATCGCGCAGCATCCGGGTTGCGAGTTCGCGTACGCCCTCTGGAAATGTTGCCGAGAAAAACAGGCTTTGCCGCCGCGGTGGCAGCAGGGTCAGTACTTTGGCGAGTTCGTCCGCAAAGCCCAAATCCAGCAAGCGATCGGCTTCATCGAGCACCAGTAGGCGCACCGTGGCCAACTGGACGGCGTTTTGACCCGCCAAATCGAGCAGACGCCCGGGCGTGGCCACCAGGACATCGGCGCCTCCCCGCAGGGCCATCATTTGGGGGTTTATGGAGACTCCACCGGTGGCCACCACCACTTTGGGGGGGGGAGTCAGGGCTTGGGACAGGCTGCGTACCACATCGCCCACCTGGGCGGCCAGCTCACGCGTGGGCACCACGATGAGCGAGCGCACGGCGCGCCCATACTGGTGGCGGTTCTCGGTGGGCAGCGATTGCAGGCGTTGGAGCAGGGGCAGGGCGAACGCCACTGTTTTGCCCGATCCGGTCTGGGCCGACCCCAGTACATCAGCACCGGTCAGGATGACCGGAATGGACTGGACTTGAATGGGAGTGGGTTCGACATACCCGAGCGCGCTGGCTGCCTGCGCAAAGGTTGGTAAGAGTCCGAGGGAAAGAAAAGGCATGCCCTATTGTCGGCCAACGGACCAGATTCAAGCTTGCAGCATCGAAATATCACTGAATGATTCCGCATCCGGAATCCGCGACTGCAGTTTTTGTGTGTTCAGGCCCAAGGTGTGCACCACTGAAATGGGCAAATTGTCCAGAGAAGGTGGGGCTCCTCTTATCTGATCGGTGATCAGGGCGGCCAAGTGCACCACGGCTGCCAGCCGGGAGGTGCCATGGGCCAGAGGCTGCGCAGCACACTGCAGCGCCAAGGCCACGGTTTCGGGGAAATCCCAGCGCCGCGCGATTTCCGCAGAAATTTCTCCCTCATCAAAGCCGGACAGCTCGCGCTCTCGTTTCCAGCGTTCGCCGGGGCCGCATGGCAGGCTCTCGATGTGTTCCAAAACGTCTGGCATGCGCTGCGCGATCACGATCTCACCCAAGCGGAGCATCATGCCCGTCAACCATGCTTGTTGCTCGTCCAGCCCAATGCTTCCTGCCAGCCATTTTGCGTAGCCCGCGCACACCATGCTGCTGCGCCAGAAATCCAGCCGATTGATACCCGTTGGAAACGCAAACGCATTGGCCATACAGATCGACAACGCCCTGGCCCGAATGTGGGCCATACCAACGACAGAGACAGCGTTACCCAGTGTATTGACGCTGCGTGAAAGCCCAAACATGGCGCTATTGGCCATGCGAAGCAAAGTGGCGGTGAGCACCGGGTCTTTGGCGATGATTCTTGTCACCGAGGCAACGTCTGCCTGATCGTCACTCAGGGTGCGAATCAGTGCTTGCGCTACTTCCTGCATGACGGGAAGTTTGACTGATTGCAGGAAGCGCGCAATGTGGGTCATGGTCTGGAAGATGATACCCCGCCCATCCTGCACTTGTGAAAAAATAGTGCCTTTTGTAGCGGTGAATACTTCTGCATCAGAGGGATGTTACGGGTAGTATGCGCAATTTACTGCCTGCTAAACCATGAGCCATAGCAACTCCTCCCATTTGGTTTCACCGAGCGCTCCGTCATGGGCGTTGGGTATGCGCCGCATTACCGATTACCTGTCGCAGGACTGTTTGGGTGGCCCGCGCCCCTGGAAGGCCGCGTGGGTGATCAATTTCCAGAAGGCCGGGACGTTTGTTTTCATGGCCTGCCTGATGTGGGTCTACCAAAACAATTCGCCCGCAGCATGGGTTTACCTTGCTTTGCACGGCAGCTATGGTCTGGTGTGGATTTTGAAAGACCTTGCCTTCCCCGACCCCAATTGGCAAAAAAAGGTCACGATTCTGGGAGGCATCAACAGCTTTTTGTTTGTGTTGGGGTGGTACTGGGTGTTTGGCTGGTTGCTGATTTCCGGAACCTCGCGACCGGAGTACCCGTTGCCGGACTTTGCATGGTTTGCGCTGTGCATCACCCTGTGCCTGTTGGGGTGCGTCGTAATGATTGCCGCTGATGCACAAAAATTCTTCACCCTGCGTGTCCAGCGTGGCCTGATCACCGATGGCCTGCACCGCTACGTGCGCCACCCCAACTATTTGGGTGAAATGATGATTTATGGCAGCCTGGCTTTGCTGGTCTGGCACTGGATACCGGTGGTGGTATTGGCGTGGGTATGGCTGGGCGTTTTTGCGGTCAACATGGTGTTGAAGGAAGCCAGCATGTCGCGCTACCCGGACTGGGCGGCCTATAAGAAGCGCACTTGGTGGCTATTGCCCTTGGTTCTGTGATGGAACCGCGAAATCGGCCATGATCGTGGCCCGCAAAGAAGAGATGACCTTATGGCGAAAACCCTGAAAATCGATTTTGTGTCCGATGTGTCGTGCCCCTGGTGCGCCGTGGGCCTGGCTTCCCTGCAAACGGCATTGGGTCGTGTGGGGCCGGATGTGAAGGTTGACATCACGTTTCAACCGTTCGAACTCAATCCCCAGATGGTGGTCGGCGGCGAGGACACCACCGAGCACCTGCACAAAAAATACGGATCGACTCCCGAGCAGGCCGCTGCCATCAAGGAGACCATTCGCGCACGCGGCGCCGAGTTGGGCTTTGTCTTCAACCTGGACAAGCGCTCACGCATCTACAACACCTTTGATGCCCACCGCCTGTTGCACTGGGCGCATCTGGAAGGGCACCAACTGGCGTTGAAGCAGGCTTTGCTCAAGGCCTACTTTACCGACGGTGAAGACCCCAGTGATCACACGGTGTTGCTGCGGCTCGCAGAGTCCGTGGGTCTGGATGGTGCGCATGCAAAAGCCATTCTGGCCAGCGACACCTATGCTGCCGATGTGCGCCAACAAGAGCAGTTTTACCAGCAGCAGGGCATCCATTCTGTGCCCGCCGTGGTGATCAACGACCGCCACCTGATTTCCGGTGGTCAACCGCCCGAGGTGTTTGAGCAGGCGCTGCGCCAGCTCGCGCAAGCCTGAGCCTTACTGGCAACCGCAGCCGTGGCCGCCCCCGCCGCAACCGGATTTGGCCGGCTCGGGGGCGGATTCAAACGCCGGAAACAACACGTTGTTTTCCAGGTGAATGTGGTTGACCAGGTCGTCATTGAACTGGGCAATGCCGGTGTACAGCGCACGCCATGTGTTGCAAGCGCCGGGTGGCGGTGTTGCATCGTTGGTGAGCGCATTGACGCGGTCTAGCGCTTCGCCGTGGCTGATGTGCTCGGCGCGCATCATGCCAATGGGTTGACCGACGAGGGGATTGCCGCCCGACTTGAGTATGGGGAACAGAATGGTTTCTTCTTTGCCCATGTGGTCCAGCATTTCCTGCTGAATGGTTTCGAGTAAATCGGCCAGGCCAGCGGGGACGTGCGGGTTAGCTTGGTGAACGGTTTCTACGCGGTGTGCCATGCGGATCAGCTCTGGCAGTTGGGCGCGGTGCACGTCGTGGTAGCGTGTCAGGATGTGGTCGATCAGGGCATCGGCGCTGATTTCCTCGGGTAGCGCTTCGGTGTGCTCCAAGGCGGCCAGTTGACCCACCAGTTGGTTCAGGTCCAGATTCTTGTCCTGGGCTGCCTGGCGCAGGCTGACATTGCCGTTGCAGCAAAAGTCCAACTTCAATGCGCGAAAAACAGCGGTTGCCCCCGGCAGGTGCACGGCAATATTTCCCAGTGTCTGCTCTGGCAGGTCGGTCGGGTTGGATTCAAACTGCTGTCTCGCGCTCATGTTGGCATCCTTTAAGATGTATTTAAAGTGAATATTTTATAACAAAGAAGTACTTTGCATATTTCTTTTGTCCACTCAGGGCAAATTCGAGTCAGGCCCCACCAAGCTGTTTTGGCCCCTCAGGGGGGGGGGCAGCGCAGTACGCGAAGCGTGGTTATTGGGGCGCAGGGTGAAACACTTCCAGCAAGCGGTCCAGGCCCCCGGATTCGATAGACACCATGGCCTGCTCGCGCACCTTGGGCTTGGCGTGGTAGGCAACGGACAGACCCCCAGCATCCGAGCATGCGCCCATCATCGGTAGGTCATTGGCGCCGTCGCCCATGGCAATGCATTGCGAGGGTTCAATGCCCATCAGGGAGGCCACCTCCAGCAGCGTACGGCGCTTCTCGGCGCCGTCGCAGATGTCGCCCCAGGCCTGGGTCACCAGACGCCCCGATAGCGTGCCGCAGGTAGTGCTACTGTCAATTTCCAGAATGTTGGAGCGTGCGAAGTCGATACCCAGACGTTCCTTGACGCGATTGGCGAAGTAGGTGAAGCCGCCCGACACCAGCAGTACCTTCATGCTGGCTGCCTTGCAGGCAACAATCAGTTCGGTTGCGCCGGGGTTGATGCGCAGGCGCTCGGTGTAGACGCGCTCCATATCGGCCACGGTGACGCCCTGGAGCAAGGCCACGCGGCGGCGCAGACTGTCCTTGAAGTCGGTGATCTCTCCGCGCATGGCGGCTTCGGTGATGGCGGCCACTTCGGCCTTGCGGCCTACGGCGTCGGCGATCTCGTCGATGCACTCGATGTTGATCAATGTGGAGTCCATGTCAAAGGCGATGAGCTTGAAGTCGGACAGTTTCTTGCTGGGTGTGCAGTTGCGCAGGACGAGGCCGGGGGAGAGTTCGGTGGCTTGCATGGCTGGATTGCTATTCTTTGTTTAGCTGCTCGCGCAGCCTTCACGAGGGGTGGACTGGAATTCTGCCAACGGCCTTGGCGCCTGGCGAGTTCAGGTAGTTTATACGCTCACCCAAACCGCTCGTGGTGAAGCAAACGCTATTATTGTTATAGCTAATTGTCCAATAAAGACGAGGGCTAGAGCCTCATAAGGCGCCGCATGACAATCCCGTCCTGCGGCTCGAAACCCTGGGAATTGAAGAAGCGGGCAAGGTGGGCGATTTCCACAAACCCTGCAGCCGCGTAGATCCGTCGGGCCGCGGTCCAGCGTGCGTTGACCAGCAACAACACGGAAGTCACTCGGGGAAACGCCCGCGACACGTGCTCCAGGCAGTTTGTCAGCAGCGGTGCACCCAGCCCCAGGCCGCGCACCGAAGGCGCCAGCGTCATGGAGCTGATATACAACTCGGTCCCCAGCACCGGGTCGTGGCGCTCGCGGATGTCGTGCCCCAATGCGAAATGCGCTGCATCGGGCTGCGGTGTGGCGCGCCAGATTTCAGAGAACACACATCCCACGCAGTCCGGCCCCCGCCAAGCCATCAGCGAACCCTGAGGGAAGGTGGCGATGCGTTGGGCGTAGGCGCTGCGCAGTTCCTGGTGGCCGGCGGCAAAGCCCTGGCGTTCCAGTTCCATGATCCGGTCCAGGTCGCCTGCTGTGGCTTCCACCAGGCGCAGGGTGTCGTTGTCGGCAGGCGTAGGCATTGCTTTGCGTGGCGTGTCGCGGGTTAAGCGGCATGAATTGGCTGGCCGAGGTTCTTCAGCACATCGCGCACCATCTGGGCGCGGTCCTTGGTTTCCGGCAGTTCGCGCTCAATGCGCAGCTTCTCGTTGCCCGCCAGTTTGATGTGCTTGTTCTTCTGGATCATCTGGATGATCTTCATCGGGTCAATCGGCGGGTTCTTCTGGAAGGTGATAGTGATGACGCCCGGCGCTGCATCCACCTTGAGCACGCCATACGGCTTGGCCAGCACGCGCAGGCGGTGCACGTCGATGAGGGTCTGGGCCTGCGGTGGCAGCTTTCCGAAACGGTCCACAATTTCTTCCAGCAGCGTGTCCACCTGGTCGGTGGTCTTGGCGGTTGCCAGTTTTTTGTAGAACGATAGGCGCAGGTGCACATCGCCGCAATAGTCGTCGGGCAACAGCGCCGGGGCGTGCAGGTTGATGTCGGTGGTGACATTGAGCGGGCTCAGCAGGTCGGGCTCTATGCCGGCCTTGAGGCAGCGCACGGCCTCGCTGAGCATCTCGTTGTAGAGTTGAAATCCCACCTCCAGCATATTGCCGCTCTGGTTCTCGCCCAGCACCTCGCCGGCGCCGCGGATCTCCAGATCGTGCATGGCCAGATAAAAGCCGCTGCCCAGTTCTTCCATGGCCTGGATGGCGTCCAGGCGCTGGGTGGCCTGTTTGGTCAGGCCTTCGATATCGGGCACCATCAGATAGGCATAGGCCTGGTGGTGGCTGCGGCCCACGCGGCCGCGCAACTGGTGCAACTGGGCCAGGCCGAACTTGTCGGCGCGGCTCATCACGATGGTGTTGGCGGTGGGCACGTCGATGCCGGTCTCGATGATCGTGGAGCACAGCAGCAGGTTGTAGCGCTGGGCGATGAAGTCGCGCATCACGCTTTCCAACTGGCGCTCCGGCATCTGGCCGTGGGCCACTGCAATGCGGGCCTCGGGCAGCAATTCTTCCAGCTTGGCGCGGCGGTTTTCTATCGTTTCCACCTCGTTGTGCAAGAAGTAGATCTGGCCGCCGCGCTTCAATTCGCGCAGCACGGCCTCCCGGATCACGCCGTTACCTTCGGTGCGCACAAAGGTCTTGATGGCCAGGCGGCGTTGTGGCGCGGTGGCAATCACGCTCAAATCGCGCAGGCCTTCCAGCGCCATGCCCATGGTGCGGGGAATGGGTGTGGCGGTCAGCGTCAGCACATCCACCTCGGCGCGCAGGGCCTTCATCTGCTCCTTGTGGCGCACCCCAAAGCGGTGTTCCTCGTCGATGATGAGCAGGCCCAGGTTCTTGAAGTGTGTGTCTTGCGATAACAGCTTGTGGGTGCCCACCACGATATCCACCGTGCCATCGGCCAGGCCCTTGAGCGCCAGATTGATCTCCTTGGTGGAGCGAA
>CAINUX010000174.1 GCA_903853895.1 uncultured beta proteobacterium
AGTTGGGTATTTCATGCCCTTAAATGTGCCATAATTTAGGTCTTAGTTTTCGCGTCGCCCGGGTGGTGGAATTGGTAGACGCACGGGACTCAAAATCCCGCGCCGCAAGGCGTGCCGGTTCGATTCCGGCCCCGGGCACCACAAATCAAGCCGGAAGGGTTCAAAACCTTCCGGCTTTTTCTTTTTCCCCTCTGAAAACCTGCTTTCTTTCCAAGACCGGCAACGATCTTGATAAGCTACAGCCTGAGGGTAACACTATGAAAACCACCTACCGATCCCCAAGGCACCATGCTCGCGCAAGTTCCATGCTGGCACTGGCACTCACGGTAGCCGGATGTGGTTCGATGTTGCCCAAATCGCAATCCCAGTCACCAACATTTCAGACTTTTGATGAAGCGCGTCAGGCCATCGAGAGTCTGGTGCCCCGACAGAGCAACCTGCACGCACTGTCAGAGATGGGCTTGACACCTGCCAAGCAACCCAACACCCTGATCCTGACCCACGCCGATGTGGTGCGACGAATGGTCAACGGCAGTGTGATGGGAAAAGAAGACCTTGATCCAGGAATTGTGACCTGCATTAACGCTCGGGACGCCTGCCGGGGATGGGAACTCAATGTGGCCCGCATTTCCAAGGCCCGCACCGGCAGCTTTCTGGCCGATTTTGTCAACTTCAAACGCCGCACAGAGACCACGGGGTGGCGTTTTAACGCACTGATTCTGTTGGTCGATGATATTGTCGTTTACCGGGGCTGGGGCGGCCAGCCGGTCATCAATGAGGTCGAGGTCAATACCAACCCACTGGGACCGTTGCAGGATATGGGACCCTCCGTCATTACCAGCGGTCACTAGCCCGCCATGAGCCCATCAGCAGGGCTCAGCGGGTCTTCAGAAAACGTGCCAATTGCTTGCCGGCTTCGTCCGTCAGTACCAACTGGTCGCGCTCCACCCGTGCCTTGCGGGTGAGTTCCAGGGCCTTAAAGAACAGGTCTTCCTGCGATCCCGGCATGCTCAGGCAAGCCCTTCCAGTGGAGGCCAATGCGCCAAGACGCAAGCCGCTCTGCGCCACCACCACCGGTGCAGTAAAACCATTGCACCCACCGGAGCCCGCTAGTTTGTCGGCACTGACCCAACGCAGCTTCGGTTTGGGGTTTGCGACCTCGGCCACACCATCAATGGCAAACGCTATCCATTCGGTGCCTGCGAGCGACGTTGGCGTGGGTGCCACTGCCGTTGGCGGCGCGACGGGCGCTGGAACTGCACAAGCACTCAACAGTGCGGCAAGCAACAAGGGGCAGGCTGTCAAACGCAGGCGATGGGGAAACAAGCGACAGCTCCTTCAAACAGAACTCAGTCAAAGAATCGGGCATTGGCCCACAGGGCGCCCGCCGCGTCCTTGGCCGACAGCTTGGGAGCCTGGCCCAGATTCGGCCATGTGATGTTCAGAAACGGATCATTCCAGGCGATGCACTGCTCGTGCTCCGGCGCGTAATATTCGGTCGTCTTGTACAGGAATTCGGCGGCATCAGACATCACCACAAACCCGTGCGCAAACCCCGGCGGCACCCAGAACTGCGCCTTATTCTGTTCCGACAAAAGCGCGCCCACCCATTTCCCAAAAGTGGGGGATGAGCGGCGGATATCAACCGCGACATCAAACACTTCACCCGACACCACCCGCACCAGCTTACCTTGCGGTTTCTGGATCTGGTAGTGCAAGCCGCGCAAAACACCGTGTGCAGAGCGGGAGTGGTTGTCCTGCACAAAATCGGTCTGCACACCGGTTGCCGCAGCAAAGGCACGTGCGTTGAAGCTCTCAAAAAAGAAGCCCCGGGCGTCACCAAACACGCGCGGCTCAATCAGCATCACATCCGGTATTTCGGTCCCTGTGACTTTCATGGGTGCATTCCTTCCTTCAGCAAGCCCAACAAATATTGCCCATAGCCATTCTTGGCCAAGGGCTGCGCCAGTTTCTCCAACTGCTCGCTGCCAATGAAGCCATTGCGCCAGACGATCTCTTCAATACACGCAATCTTGAGACCCTGGCGGCGTTCCAGCGTGGCAATGAATTGACCCGCTTCCAGCAGGCTGTCATGGGTGCCGGTGTCCAGCCACGCGTAGCCGCGTTGCATGATTTGCACACTGAGTTGCCCCAGTTCCAGGTATGCCTGGTTGACTGCAGTGATCTCCAGTTCGCCCCGCGCGCTGGGTTTGACCGCCTTGGCGATGTCGACCACCTGCTGGTCATAAAAATACAGCCCCGTGACCGCATAGTTGCTCTGGGGCTTGGCTGGCTTTTCTTCAATGCTGCGCGCCTTGCCTGCAGCATCAAAAGCCACCACGCCATAACGCTCGGGATCGTGCACATGGTAAGCGAACACGGTTGCGCCCTGTGGCTGCGCATCGGCATTGCGCAAGAGAATTTGCAAGTCGTGCCCGTAGAAAATGTTGTCCCCCAGGACCAGGGCGCTGTCGTTACTGCCAATGAACTGGTCGCCAATAATGAAGGCCTGCGCCAGGCCGTCCGGGCTGGGCTGTACCGCGTATTGCAGGTTGACGCCCCACTGGCTGCCGTCACCCAGCAGTTGCACAAAACGGGGCGTGTCCTGCGGTGTGCTGATGATCAGGATGTCGCGGATACCGGCCAGCAGCAGGGTGCTAAGCGGGTAGTAGATCATCGGCTTGTCATACACCGGCAACAGCTGCTTGCTCATGGCCAGCGTGGCGGGGTGCAATCGGGTGCCGGAGCCTCCGGCCAGGATGATGCCCTTGCGGGACACAGAAGTGGTTTTATTGGTTGCGGCCATAGTCAATCTCGTTCAACATGCGGTTCACACCAGCCTGCCAGGCTGGCAAGGTCAACCCAAAGGTGGTTTGCAGCTTGGTGGTGTCCAGGCGTGAATTGTGGGGGCGCTTGGCCGGAGTGGGAAAAGCCGAGGTGGGCACTGCCTTGATCTCTTTTGCTACTATTTTTATAGCTGGTTGCGCACGTTCCGCGAGGGCTACCACGTATTTTGCGTATTCATACCAACTGGTACAGCCAGCTGCAACCAGGTTGTAGATGCCGGCCAGCGCCACATCGCCACCCGCCGAATCGGGTTTGATCTGGCGTATCGCATGGGCTGTCACATCCGCGATCAAATCTGCACCGGTGGGCGCCCCCAACTGGTCGTCAATGACTTGCAGCATCTCGCGCTCCTTGGCCAGCCGCAGCATGGTCTTGGCGAAGTTGCCGCCGCGCGCGGCATAGACCCAACTTGTCCTGAAAATGAGGTGGCGCTCACAGCGCTTGACGGCCTGCTCGCCTTCCAGCTTGGTCTGCCCGTACACGCTTAAGGGGCCGGTGGCATCGTCCTCTTTCCAGGGCTGGCCACCACTGCCGTCGAAAACGTAGTCGGTGCTGTAGTGCACCAGCCAGGCACCCAGGCGCTGCGCTTCATCGGCCAACACAGCGGGTGCCAGCGCGTTGAGCAAGCGAGCGAAATCCGGTTCGCTCTCCGCCTTGTCCACGGCCGTGTGGGCGGCGGCATTGACGATGACGTCCGGGCGCACCGTGCGAACGGTCTCTGCCAGCGCGTCCAACTGCGTGAAGTCGCCACTCAGGCCGCCAGGATTGGTGGCACGGTCCAGACCCATCACCACCAGTTCGCCCAGCGGGGCCAGGCTGCGCTGCAATTCCCAGCCGACCTGACCATCGGTTCCCAACAGGAGTATCTTCATGCCGTGGCCGCGGCGTTGCCGTATTGCGTTTGTACCCAGTCGCGGTAGCCGCCACTCTGCACATTGGCCACCCAGTCCTGGTTGGACAAATACCAGGCCACGGTTTTGGCAATTCCAGTTTCAAAGGACTCTTCGGGCTTCCAGCCCAGTTCACGTTCGATCTTGCGGGCGTCGATGGCGTAGCGCCGGTCGTGGCCGGGGCGATCGGTCACAAAGGCGATCTGGTCTGCGTAGGGCTTGCCATCGGCGCGCGGCTGCAGGTTGTCCAGCAAACCGCAAATGGTGCGCACGATGTCCAGGTTGGCCTTTTCGTTCCAGCCGCCCACGTTGTAGGTGTCACCGGGTTTGCCGGCCTCCAGCACACGGCGGATGGCGCTGCAATGGTCCTTGACGTAGAGCCAGTCGCGAATCTGCTGACCGTCGCCATACACCGGCAGGGTCTTGCCGGCCAGCGCGTTGACAATCACCAGCGGGATGAGCTTCTCGGGGAAGTGATAGGGGCCGTAGTTGTTGGAGCAGTTGGTGGTCAGCACCGGCAGGCCATAGGTGTGGTGCCAGGCGCGCACCAGGTGGTCGCTGGCGGCCTTGCTGGCGCTGTACGGGCTGTTGGGCTCATACGTGTGCGACTCGGTGAATGCCGGGTCACCCTTATGCAGCGAACCATACACCTCGTCCGTGGATACGTGCAGGAAGCGGAAGTCCGCCTTGGCGGGCGCTGGCAATGCACCCCAATAACTGCGTACCGATTCGAGCAACTGGTAGGTGCCCACGATGTTGTTCTGCACAAACTCGCCGGGGCCATGGATGGAGCGGTCCACATGGGACTCAGCAGCAAAGTTCACAATAGCACGGGGCTGGTGACGGGCCAGCAGTTCGGGCACCAAAGCTGCGTCGCCGATATCACCCTTGACGAAGATATGACCGGGGTTGTCTTTGAGGCTGGCCAGGTTTTGCAGATTGCCGGCGTAGCTGAGCTTATCCAGATTGACGACCGTCTCATCCGACTGCGCCAGCCAGTCCAACACGTAGTTGGAGCCAATAAATCCGGCGCCGCCGGTCACGAGAATGGTCATGGGGTTGGGTTCGCTGAGTTAATGCTGAATGATACCTGCCGGTGATTTTCGCAGACAATTGCGCCTCTATCGCCCGACCCTCTCTCCATGCCGTCCAGCCCGAATCCAACGCCGCCCCGCAGCCAGACGCCGTCACTCTTCTGGTGGATTCTGGGTGGGTCAGTTGTGCTGGCCCTGATACCCACGGCATGGACCGCCCTGGATCTGGGTGCTGCAGCGCTGTTTCTGGGACCACAGGCGCACACCGAGGTGGCAAGTTGGTGGTGGGTGGAACTGATCAACCTGTACATTCCCGCGGTTTTTCGGGTCTTCGTCTTCCTTGCACTGGCGGTCTGGATCTGGGCGAGCACACGCGCCTACGGCAAACCGTGGCGTATGGCGCTCGCATTTTGCGTCCTAGCTGGGGCCCTAGGGCCTGGGCTGCTGGTCAACAGCGGGTTCAAAGACAACTGGCAACGCGCCCGTCCGTACCAGGTTGAAGTCTTTGGTGGGCCCCAACAATTCACCCGCGCAGCGGTCATGACGGATCAGTGCAACAACAACTGCTCCTTCGTCAGCGGCCATGTGGCGTGCGGGTTTTTTCTCGCGTCCATCATGCTGGTGCACCGTCGGCGCCGCGTCGCCTGGGGTACTGCCGGGGTGGTGTCGGGCCTCATGATCGGATTCTCCCGGATGGCGGATGGTGCGCATTGGCTCAGTGATGTCCTGTGGGCCAGCCCCATCACGCTGGTCTGCAGTTGGCTAGTCTGGAAGCTCCTGTTGCGCCTCTACCCGGAATAGCACGCAATCTGCGTAGAATCTTCCACAGATCGATGTGCGTTTTGAACACTGCAGGACTTGCCCAATGGATTTGATTTTTGCCGCCGAAGAATCTCCGTCACCTGACAATCTTAAAAAGGCCTACAAAAAACCCTGGTGCATCCTGCTGGTGGACGACGATGCAGAAGTTCACGCAGTGACGCGTCTGGCGCTCAAGGGGTTCGAATTTCAGGGCGCCGAATTGGAATTGCTCAGCGCACACTCCGGCGAGGCCGGTCGCGAGATCTTCCACAGCCGGGATGACATTGCCCTGGCCATTGTCGATGTGGTGATGGAGACTGACCATGCAGGGCTCGATTTGGTTCACTATGTGCGCAACACCCTGGAGAACCACCGCACGCGCCTGGTCATGCGCACCGGGCAGCCGGGTCAGGCGCCGGAAGACCGCGTCATTCGCGAGTACGACATTGACGACTACAAGGAAAAGACCGATCTGACGATCCAAAAGCTGCGCACCCTGCTGTACAGCAAGCTGCGCGCCTACCGCGACCTCTGCATCATCGAATACCAGCGCGACGGACTGTCCCGCGTGTTGGGCGCCACCGCCATGGTGCAAAACGCGCAATCCCTCACTGTGTTTGCCACCGCGGTGCTCGACCAACTGACCTCTCTGTTGCACCTGGACAAGTCTGCGTTGTACTGCATCGTCTTGCCCGATACCGTCAATGGCGAGCATGAGACCAAAACCATTGCAGCTACCGGCGAGTTCGTCGAATACAGTACCGATCGTGGTTGCGCCGACCTTCCCGCCATTGTGACGTTGCGCTTCAAGGAAGTACTCGCCAAAAAGGCGCCACAGCACTTTGACGATGCCTACGTGCTGTACAGCGCGGCCAAGAACGGCGGCGCCAATCTGCTCTATCTGAAACACACCAGTGAACTGGGCAAGATGGACCGGCAGTTGCTGGAGATCTACACCCAAAGCGTTGCCATCACGTTTGACAACATAAATCTGCAAGAAGACCTGCGGGAAACGCAAAAGGAACTGGTCTATACCCTGGCAGATGCAGTGGAGGCACGCACCAAGAACACCGGAGCCCACGTCAAGCGCGTAGCCATGGCCTGCGAGATGCTGGCCCGTTTGTACGGACTGCCAGATTCACAGGTTTCACTGATCAAAAATGCCTCGCCCCTGCACGACATCGGCAAGGTGGCCATTCCGGATGCGATATTGCATAAGCCGGGAAAATTGGATGCAGATGAGTGGGCATTGATGCAGCAACATGCCCAATTCGGGCTGGATATTCTGCAACGTTCCCACCGCCCTTTGATGAAACTGGCCGCAGAAATCGCGATGTCCCACCATGAGCGGTGGGACGGCAGTGGCTATCCCAGTGGACTGGCCGGGACAGCAATCCCTGTAGCCGGCCGTATCACCGCGCTGGCTGACGTGTTTGACTCATTGGGATCACGCCTGAGTTACAAGGAGCCATGGTCACACGAGATGGTCGTCAAAGCCATTCAGGAAGGCCGCGGAGCGCAATTTGAGCCCGCCCTGGTTGACTTGCTGCTGGACAACCTGGACAGCTTCAATGCGCTGCGCCAACAGTTCCCGGACGAATGCACCGACGGAGCGCTGATCGGCGACTGAAGCTACGCCAAACCACTGACCACTGTAGGGTGGCGCAACACCAGGCGCAACTCCTGTTTCATGCGTGTGTTCACCATGCGCCTAGACTCATTCATGAAGCTCAACAGCACCAGCGGCAAGTGCGCTGATGCACCCTCCCGCGCAATGCGGGGTGGTCGGGCCAAGCCATAAAGATCAGCCGCCAGGTCAAAGTAGTCGCCCATCTTCATCCCGCTGTCGTCATTGACGTTGTAGACCCGTTGCCTGGCACCGTGCCACAATGACCGGCAACAGGCGCGCGCCAAATCATCAGCATGAATGTGATTGGTGTAAACATCGTCTAAAGCCTGCAGTACCGGAGTCCCCTTTAGCAATCGGGCGCGGGGCGTGCCGCCTTCGCGGTCAGCGGCATAAATGCCCGGTATGCGCAGAATGCTGATCCGTACGCCAGCCGCAAGCCCCAGAAAGCGCACCTGAGCCTCCGCATGGACACGCCTTTGGGCACGCGGCGTATCAGCACACACCAACCTGGTCTCGGTGACCCATTCCCCACCACAATCCCCATAGACCCCGCTGGTGGATCCGTATACAACACTGATGGGCTTTTGGCGCAACCGCAACGCCCGCACCAGTGCCTGCGTGCGCAAATCGCTCCACCCCTCTGACTTCGGTGGTGCCAGGTGGACAACCCGCGTAGCAATGCCGGCCAGCCTGCGCAAACTCGCAACTTCATCAAGATTGCCCTGTAGCGGCAGCAGCCCTTTCGACCGCAGTTCAGCCACCCGTTCAGACTGCGACGTCAGCGCCAACAGACGCACCCGATTGCGCAATTGGCCTGCCACGCGCAGGCCTACATCGCCACAACCGACAATGAGGACACGTTCGCGCCGAAACCGTGCGGGCAAGGCACCTAGAGATGGCTGGTTTGAAGGCAAAATCGCTGATCCGTTCCAATAGAAGAGTTCCGAGGATACCTACAAGATGACCCCAAGCAATTCAGACACCACACTTTTTTCAGTCGTGGTGCAACCCAGCGGCCGCACATTCGACGTGGCGACCGGCGAAGTAGTGCTGGCGGCGGGCATCCGCCAAGGTATTGGCCTGCCCTATGGCTGCAAGGATGGCGCCTGCGGATCCTGCAAATGCAAGCTCCTCACCGGCACGGTGACACACGGCCCCCACCAGCTCAAGGCCCTGAGCCTGGAAGAAGAAGCGGCGGGTTTTGTATTGACTTGCTGCGCCCAGGCGCAATCCGATCTGGTGCTGGAGTCGCGTCAGGTAACCGAGGTGGGTGCGCTGCCAATCAAAAAAATGCCGACCCGGGTGATATCGATGGTCAAAAAGTCCGCTGATGTCATGGTGCTGCAACTGCAGCTGCCGGCCAATGACAGCTTCGCCTACCGTGCCGGCCAGTATGTGGAATTCATACTGCGCGACGGCGCACGGCGCAGCTACTCTATGGCTAGCGCCCCCAATCTGGGGCCTAGCATGGAACTGCATATTCGCCATATGCCCGGAGGCAAGTTCACCGACCAGGTCTTTGGCGCAATGAAGGAAAAGGACATCCTGCGTGTTGAGGGCCCGTTTGGATCGTTTTTCTTGCGGGAAGACTCCACAAAACCCGTCATCCTGCTGGCATCCGGCACCGGATTTGCGCCCATCAAGGCCTTGATTGAACACATGCAGCACCTGGGCTCGGACCGCAACGTCACCCTGTACTGGGGCGGTCGGAGACCCGCAGATCTGTACATGCAGGAGTGGGTCACGGCACAGCTGCAAACCATGCCCACGCTGCGCTATTTCCCCGTGGTGTCAGATGCGACAACCGAAGACCACTGGACGGGCCGAAGCGGTTATGTGCACCGCGCCGTGATGCAGGATTTTCCCGACCTCAGCGGCCACCAGGTGTATGCCTGTGGGGCACCGATCGTCATCGAATCGGCCCGCCAGGATTTTTCCGCGCTTGCGCAGCTGCCGCCTGAAGAATTTTTTGCCGACTCGTTCACATCCGAGGCCGACAAAGCGGCTTATTCGCCCAGATAGGCCGCCCGCACCCGAGGGTCGGTCAGCATCTGGGCAGCATCGCCTGACATCGTCACAATGCCTGACTCCATCACATAACCGCGGTTCGCAATGCCCAATGCGCGGCTGGCGTTTTGTTCCACCAGCAACACCGTCACGCCCTGCGCATAGACATCCTTCACCACCTCGAAAATCTTGTCGACCATGATGGGTGACAGACCCATTGATGGTTCGTCCAGCAGCAACACCTTGGGGCGACTCATCAGCGCACGGCCCATGGCCAACATCTGCTGTTCACCGCCCGACATGGTGCCAGCCAATTGGTCTTTACGTTCACGCAGGCGTGGGAAGATGGTGAACATCTTCTCCATGTCGTCGGCAATGCCATCTTTGTCGCTGCGGATGTAGGCACCCATTTGCAGGTTCTCGACGATGGTCATGCGTGTAAACACGCCACGCCCTTCTGGAACCATGGCCAAGCCCTGCTTGACCA
>CAINUX010000175.1 GCA_903853895.1 uncultured beta proteobacterium
CGAGGGAAAACCAAATGAAAAGGAATCAGTAAAACCAGCAAACCGCTATAGTTATCCACAGTTGGCATTCAAGCTGCCAGCTTTAGCCCCTGGTCAGAATTCAATTGGCACAGGTGGCCAGTATTCGATTGGCGCCGACAGTACTACCGCCAAATTGAACAGCTTGCGTCGGGGAAATTGCCTTTGCCGGATCTGAGTCCGTTGCAGGCCATGCTGGCCCATTTGGGCAAAGACTACTATCGGGGGTTTCGGCGCAAGCTTGCGTAAAACCACAGATATTTGCTATGTTTTATGTAGCAATATATTGAGATTCGACGAGGGCTAGAGCCAAATTTCACAAAAAGACTGTTTGCCGTTTCAGGCGAACAACGCATCAAACCCATCCACCGGCTCAAAGCGTTTGTTGCGATACAGCAGCCGGGTCTGCCCGGGTAGCGCTTGTTGCTTGACCGAGTGTGCTGGGTCGCCCGGGTAGCACAGCACGCGGGTGCCGCCCTCGTCAAACGATTCGGGTAGCACCAGGGGAGGCAACTGTGCACGCGCGGCATCCATCACACTGGCGACCGTGGGGTGTCGGGCCAGATGCGCCAGGCTCATGATTTGGGGTGGCGCCAGCTGGATCTGGCCATTCCAGTACTGTTCCAGCGCGGCGCGCGGAGCCAGCCACACGCTCTCGGTGGCTTCGTGGTTGTCGTGGGTGGCTTCCTGCTCGTGCGGCACTGCGGCCACAAAGAAACGCGTGTCAAAGCGCTTGTTGGTGATGGACGGCATGCGCGGCGTGATCCAGCGGCTCCAGGGCAAGACGTTGCGGGTTTGCAGGCGCACCTGCAGCTCGGCCAGCATCTGGTTGAACGGCTTGGCCTTGTCTTGCAGCAGGGCGGCGCGCGCTACGGTGATGTCGGGGGTGAACAGCACGCGCGACTCTTCAAATGCCTCGCGCAGTGCCGCGACATACAGGCCGGTGGCGGTGCCCACGTCGGTCTGCGGCTCACCCAGGGCGGCATGCAACTGCGCCGGGTCCTGGTCCAGATACGCCTGCGGGTCGAGCCGGCAATCGCTGTCGTCGAGCTTGCCGCCTGGGAATACATAGGCGCCGCCCAGCACGTCTGACAGGCCGTGGCGCTTGACCAGAAACACCTCGAGCCCGTGGGGCGTGTCGCGCAGCATCACCACGGTGGACGCATTGCGGGGTGGGGCGGTGGGGATTTCAGAGTTCAATTCCATGGCGGGTGTCTCGGTCTTGACGCAAGTCAGCTAGGCGTGAGGGTGTGTGATTTACAGTAGCCGGTGATTCGCAGCGCGGCTTTTCGGCGCTGTTCTTGTGCAGGTTGTATTCACTTTCAAGGATGGTTGTATGAGCATTGATTTCAAAGGGCGTGTTGCCATTGTGACGGGTGCGGGCGGCGGTTTGGGTCGCCAACATGCCTTGGGGCTGGCGGCGCGCGGTGCGAAGGTGGTGGTCAACGATTTAGGTGGCGCCCGTGACGGCTCCGGGCACTCTCTGACGGCCGCCGAATCGGTGGTGGCGGAAATCCGCGCCGCCGGTGGCGAGGCCATTGCCAACGGCGCCTCGGTGACCGATTGGGACGCGGTGCAGGCCATGGTGCAGCAGGCCATCGATACCTGGGGGCGGGTGGACATTCTGGTCAACAACGCAGGCATTCTGCGCGACAAGACCTTTGCCAAGATGGACCTGGCCGACTTCCGGCTGGTGGTGGACGTGCACTTGATGGGCGCCGTGCACTGTGCCAAGGCCGTGTGGCCGCACATGATGGCGCAGAAGTACGGCCGCATCCTGATGACCACATCCAGCACCGGCTTATATGGCAATTTTGGCCAGTCCAACTACGGTGCTGCCAAACTGGCGCTGGTGGGTTTCATGCAGACGCTGGCGCTGGAAGGCGCCAAATTCGACATCCGCGTCAACTCGCTGGCGCCCACTGCCGCGACCCGCATGACCGAGGGCCTGATGCCCGAGGCGGTGCTGGCCGCGCTGCAACCGCAGGCGGTGGTGCCGGCCATGCTGGTGCTGGTGTCCGAGGACGCTCCCACGCGCACGATTCTGTGCGCCGGTGGCGGCAACGTGGAGGCAGCCCACATCACGATGACGCAGGGCGACTGGATTGGACTGGACAGCGACGCGCCGGAGCGATTGGCCGCACAACTAGACCAGGTGCGCGACCGCACCAACGAAATGGTGCCGCCGAATGGCTCGGCACAGGGCGCGCACGAAGTGGCCCACGCCACGGTCAAGCTGGCCTGAGTCAGCCGGTTGTGAGCGGTGGGACCTGTGTCGGCACACTGTCAGGCGCGTGCAACTCGGCGAGGGCCAGGCGCTCAGCCTGGTCGATGACAGTTACCGGATCGGCGTGGTCCGTATTGACGGATAGGGCGCCGATGCCAAAGCGCGGAACAAAAGCATGGTTGCTGCCGTCCAGGCCGGTTACGTGCAGGGGTTTTGCCATCAGGTAGTGCAGCCGCTGCAGGGTTTTTTCGACCAGCCGGGTCTTGCTGTCGGTGGAGATCACCACTACAAAGCACCGCGGGTGGTATAGCCCCACCACGTTGCGAAAGCCTACCGCGCGGCGCATGCGGGCCGACAGGGTTGCCAGTATCTGCTGGTCAACATGGTGACCCACCGTAGCCGCCAGTTCATACAGGTTGCGCATGTGCAGGCAGATGACGGTGCATTCCTGGTTGTGCCGGCCGTTGCGCCAAAAGGCGTCGTCTACCTTGGAGATCAGCACCGATCCTTTGGGCAAGCCGGTTGCCTGGTCTTCGCCCTGCGCCAAACCGGCCAGACGCTTCAGGCGGCGATCGAGCCGATCACGGCGTAAGCCTAAATAGGTGCCCAGCATGAAGAAGGAAATCGTACAAATCGCCGTCAGCACCCAGGCGCCCATCCCCAGGTCAAAGTGCAGGGCGCGCGCATACAGCCCAGCCGCCATGCAGGCCAGCAACCCGCTGGCCGCGAGAATTCCCCGCGCCAACCGGTCGCCCAGTGCTACTGCGCGTACTGCAGCAATGCCGGGCAGCAGTACGGAGAATCCGTTGATCACCGCGGTCGCTGTCAGCAAATCATGCCATTGCTCGGGGGGCGCCATGAGCGTCAGCACCGCCATGACGCACGCCGCCAGTCCCAGTCCCAGCGCGCCACACCGGATGGTGAGGCGTACGACGCGGTCTTCGGCCGCAACACCCATCCACAGGCCCAGATAGCTCAGTGCCAGAGCACCGCTGAGCAAGCCCATGCTGTTTTGCAGCATGTGAATTGCCCGTAGAGGCACATCAGGAAGCAGCGCCGGTGTGAGCCCGGTCAAAAGAATACAGGCGGTTCCGGTGACAGCCACAAACACAAAGGCGCGCCAGGCCGCCATGCTGCGCCGGAGCAACGCGTCGGCTAGGGCGAATGCTGCCAGCGTCGCCAAACCACCCAGCATTGCAGACCAAACCACGGTTTCCGTCGTGTCCATGCGGAATTATGGAGTAGCCAGCGCCAATTCCCGCGGTGTGGTACCTTTGCGCCCCACAGAAAGTTGAAGGGTCATTTGGCATGCATATTAATAATTCCCGAGCATTCGATGTGCTGACTCCGTCGCGCATCCAGGGCATTCGCCGTGGGGTGGAGAAGGAGAGCCTGCGCACGCTGGCGAGTGGCCGGCTGGCGCTGACACCGCATCCCAAAGGACTGGGCTCGGCGCTGACGCATCCCCACATCACGACGGATTTCAGTGAATCACAGGTTGAATTGATCACTAGCGTGCACGCGGACGCGCAGGTTTGTCTGGATGAACTGACCCAGATCCAGCAGATGACCATGCGTGAACTGGGCGATGAAATGCTGTGGGTGTCCAGCATGCCCTGTGGCTTGCCCCAGGACGATGAAATTCCATTGGGGCAGTACGGTACATCGAACGTGGGCCGCTCCAAAACCGTGTACCGCCGGGGCCTGGGCTACCGCTATGGGCGGCGCATGCAGACCATCTCCGGCATCCACTACAACTGGTCGTTACCCGATGTGTCCAGCGAACAGTACTTTGGCCTGATTCGCAACTTCCGCCGCCATGCGTTCCTGCTGTTGTATCTGTTTGGTGCCTCACCGGCCGTGTGTTCCACGTTTGTGGCGGGGCGACAGCACCAGTTGCAGGCGCTTAATGCCCACACCATGTACCTGCCCTACGCGACGTCGCTGCGCATGGGGCGCCTGGGCTACCAAAGCGATGC
>CAINUX010000176.1 GCA_903853895.1 uncultured beta proteobacterium
ATTGAGCAAAAAGCCACCAGCCACAACCCGCGCTCCACCGTGGGCACGGTGACCGAGATCCACGACTACCTGCGCCTGCTGTTCGCCCGCGCCGGCACGCCCTTCTGCCCCGACCACGACCTGCCACTGCAAAGCCAGACCGTCAGCCAGATGGTGGACGCCGTGCTGGCCCTGCCCGAAGACACGCGGCTCATGATCCTGGCGCCGGTGGCGCGCGAGAAGAAAGGCGAGTTCCTGGACGTGTTTGCCGAGATGCAGGCCCAGGGCTATGTGCGCTTTCGGGTCAATGGTGTGATCTACGAAGTGGACGACCTGCCTGCGCTGAAGAAAACCGAAAAACACGACATTGATGTGGTCATCGACCGCATCAAGGTGCGCGCCGACCTGCAGCAGCGCCTGGCCGAGAGCTTCGAAGCAGCGCTGCGCCTGGCCAATGGCCGTGCCATCGCCGTGGAGATGGATGGCAACACTGTCGAAAATGATAGCGCCTTACGCAGTAAGGACGAAGGCTACAGGTCAAAAGAGCATTTATTCAATGCCAAATTCGCCTGCCCGGTGTGCAGCCACTCCATTTCGGAGCTGGAGCCGCGCCTGTTCTCGTTCAACTCGCCGGTGGGCGCTTGCCCCAGTTGCGATGGCCTGGGGCAGCAGGACTTTTTTGACCCGACCCGCGTCGTGGCCTTCCCATCTTTGAGCCTGGCAAGCGGTGCCATCAAGGGTTGGGACCGCCGCAACGGCTATTACTTCTCGATGCTGGAGAGTCTGGCCAAGCACTACAAATTTGATATCGACAAGCCCTTTGAATCGCTGCCACCGGAAGTGCAAAACGCCATCCTGCAGGGCTCTGGCGAGGAAGAAATCAAGTTCAGCTATGTCATGGACTCCGGCGCCTCTCAGGGCAAGAAGCTCAGCAAGAAGCACCCCTTCGAAGGCATCCTGCCCAACATGGCGCGGCGCTACCGCGAAACCGACTCCGCTCTGGTGCGCGAAGACCTGTCGCGCTACCGCAGCACGCAACCCTGCCAGTCGTGCAAGGGCACACGTCTGCGGCTGGAAGCCCGCCACGTCAAGATTGGCGAAGGTGACCAGGCCCGCGCCATTTTTGAAATCAGCCACGCCACACTGCGCGAGAGCTTTGTCTACTTCCAGACCCTGACCATGCATGGCGCAAAAGGCGACATCGCTGCCAAGGTGGTACGCGAAATCGGCCTGCGGCTGAAGTTCCTCAATGACGTGGGCCTGAACTACCTGAGCCTGGACCGCAGCGCCGAGACGCTGAGCGGCGGAGAGAGCCAGCGCATCCGCCTGGCCAGCCAGATCGGCTCCGGCCTGACCGGCGTGATGTATGTGCTGGACGAACCCAGCATCGGCCTTCACCAGCGCGACAACGATCGCCTGATTGAAACGCTCAAACACCTGCGTGACATCGGCAACAGCGTGCTGGTGGTCGAGCACGACGAGGACATGATGCGCGCGGCCGACCACATCATCGACATGGGTCTGGGCGCGGGCGTGCACGGCGGGCGCGTTATTGCACAGGGCAACTTTGACGCCATCCAGTCCAACACCGAATCGCTGACCGGCCAGTACCTGGCGCAAACGCTGAAGATTGCCGTACCCAAGCGCCGCACGCCCTGGCTGCCGACTGTGCATACCCAACCCTACAAACCCGCCGACAAAGGCCAGCGCTTCGCCCCCAGCCCGGCGGCCATACGCCGTGCCGAGCGCGAGGCGCATCACCTGGCAACACAGGGCACACTGCAAACCCTGCGGGTCGTCGGCGCCACCGGCCACAACCTGAAATCCGTCAGCGTGGACTTTCCGGTGGGCCTGTTCACCTGCGTGACCGGTGTCTCAGGCTCGGGCAAATCGACTCTCGTCAACGATACGCTATACGCCGCCGTGGCCCGCACCATCTACCGCGCCCACGAGGAACCGGCGGCACATGAGGCGATCGAGGGCATCGAGCACTTCGACAAGGTCATCAATGTGGACCAGAGCCCTATTGGTCGCACGCCGCGCTCCAACCCCGCCACCTACACCGGCCTGTTCACCCCCATCCGTGAGCTGATGGCCGAGGTGCCCACGGCGCGCGAGCGCGGCTACGGCCCCGGGCGCTTCAGCTTCAACGTAGCAGGTGGCCGCTGCGAGGCCTGCCAGGGCGATGGGATGGTCAAGGTGGAGATGCACTTCCTGCCCGATGTGTATGTGCCCTGCGATGTGTGTGCAGGCATGCGCTACAACCGTGAGACGCTGGAGGTGTTGTACAAGGGCAAGAACATTGCGCAGATTTTGGATCTCACCGTGGAAGCCGCCTTCGAATTTTTGCAGGCTGTGCCCACCATCGCGCGCAAGCTGCAGACCCTGCTGGATGTAGGCCTGAGTTACATCAAGCTCGGTCAGGCGGCCACCACGCTGTCGGGTGGAGAGGCGCAGCGCGTCAAGCTGGCGTTGGAGCTGTCCAAGCGCGACACCGGGCGCACGCTCTACATCCTGGACGAGCCCACCACCGGACTGCATTTTGCCGACATCGATTTGCTGCTGAAAGTCTTGCACCAGTTGCGCGACGCGGGCAACACCATCGTTGTCATCGAGCACAACCTGGACGTCATCAAGACGGCGGACTGGCTGATCGACATGGGGCCCGAGGGCGGCTCGGGCGGCGGCACCGTACTGGGGGTGGGAACGCCTGAGGACATTGCCGCCAACCCGGGAAGCCATACCGGGCGCTATCTGCAACGGCTGTTGTAGGGGCCATTGCTATTGTGTCGATGCGGGCCGGGGAACTATGATGGCAAATGCCCCCGTCACACCCTAGACGCCATACCCATGTACCTGTTTGAGCGCAATGCTGAAGTCGATCGTTTGGTCAAGACGCTGGAGAAGTCTGCGGCTGATGACGATGTACTCGGATTGCAGGTTACCGTAGCCTGGTATCTGCGGCAAAGGGACAATGCCCGTGCGCAGTCACTGTGCCAAGCCGCACAGACACTACTCGACGCTCGGCCTGCGTCCGACATGACACGCAAACTGTCAGCTCGACTGAAGCTGATCACGGGCGAGACACAATGGCTCAACTCTAGCCTCTCTGACGCAGCAAGAACTGCTCGTGATGCGCTGAGCGCATTTGAAGCCCTTAACGACCCGGTCGGTTGCGCTGACAGCTACAGCTTGTTGGCGGTAGTCCACTCCAGCGCTGGCGACTTGCCTCGACGCGATGCGGCCCTCGCCCATGCGGTCAGCAATGCGAGTCTGGCGCGCGATAGTGATCGTATGGTGTGTTTTGAAGCCCATCAAGCACGCTATGCAACACTGAGGGATGCCCGTCTGGGTGCAGCGCAGTGGCATCAACGGTTTCCACAAGATCCAAAGGATCTCCATCCATCTGCCAGTGCCAGCGTGTTGTCCTATTTTGCAGCGCGGGAGCACAACACAGGGAATTTTGGTGATGCGCTAGCCTATATGAGCTTCACTTTTGAAACGGCATTTCAATCGGGGCAGTATTTGAACGCTGTGGTTGCCGCTGTCAATACTGGAGCTACCTATGTCAGCCTCAATGACCATGAAGCAGCCCTGGAATGGCTGCAACGCGGACTGGATGTAGCCAGGAAGCCTGGGTGGGCGCTTGCTCTGGCGCCGTGCCTGAGCCAGATGGGAGAAGTCATGTGCGCCTTGGGCAGACTCGAGTCTGCCCAAGCGCTGCTGGATGATGCAGTGGTGGCCTACCAGCCGTTGCGCAAATCACGCAATTTCACCATGGTGTTGATGGCACTTGGAGAACTGTCTTTGGCCCGCGCAGACTATCCACGCGCGCTCGACCATTTTCGGCAAGCTGACGCTCAAGCCCAACACCTTTCACAGATCGATACGTCGCTGGAAGCCCAGATAGGCATAGCCAATGCTTTGTTAAAGCTTGGGCAGATCGTTGAGTCAGAGAAGTCTGCCAACGCAGCACTTACTGTGGCCCGCAGCCAAGGTGCCATTGCGCACGAAGTTAACGCACTGAGGCTATTGGCCCGCATCGACAGTGCTTGCGGGAACCATGCAAGCGCTACCGCTCACTTTGAAGCCGCGTTGGAGACCGCTCGCAGAATTGACGGGTATTTGATTCCCTCCGAGTTGAAGTTTGCACTCGCAGAAGAATACGCGCGGGCCGAACGGCATGCAGATGCCTATCGCATGGCAATTCTGGCCAGTGCTGCACGGGAGCGCGTACTGAACCGGGAGGCCTCAAACAGGGCAACCGCCCTCCAGGTCCGCATGGAAACTGAACGCTCGCGCGCCGAAAGCGAACGCCACCAAAGGCTGGCGGAAGCGGAGGCAAAACGCGCGGAGCTGCTCCAGCAATCCAGCGACACATTGGCACTGCTTGGCGCCATAGGTCAGGAGATCACCTCCCAGCTGGACAAGGAACACGTTTTCTCGACCATTGAACACCATGTGCACGGTTTACTGGATGCGTCGAGTTTTGCCATCTACCTGATGGATGCTGACGGCTTGGGCATGACCTCGGTGTACGACATTGAAGAAGGCGTGCGTCTGCCGGGTGACCATGTTCGCATTGACGACCCACTTGCTTACTCTGCCTTGTGCGTGCGGGAGCGCCGGGAACTGCTGCTGGATTTCACTAACCCACTATTGCCGGCCAACTACGTACCTGGCTCGCTCGAGACAGTCAGTGGCCTGTTCGCACCCTTGACCATTGCCGACCGGATTCTGGGGGTGATGACCATTCAATCGACCAAACCCCACGTCTATGCCGACAATGAGCGCTTGATCTTTCGCACGCTGTGTGCCTATGCTGCGATTGCCCTGGACAACGCGGTAGCGTACAGCCACCTGCGCGATGCCAAGGACCAGTTGGTAGTACAGGAGAAGCTGGCTGCGCTGGGATCGCTGGTGGCCGGCGTGGCACATGAACTTAACACCCCAATAGGCAACAGCCTGCTGACCGCCAGCACTCTGCAGCAAAATACGACAGCCCTGGAGGCTGCAGCGGCCAGTGGAACGATGCGGCGCAGCACCCTGCGTGACTACATTGCATCAACCCAAGAAGGTTTGACCCTGGTTATTCGGGGGCTGCAGTCGGCAGGTGATCTGGTCCAGAGCTTCAAACAGGTGGCGGTGGACCGGGCCACCGAACAACGCCGCACTTTTGAACTCCTGCGCACCAGCCAGGAAGTGATTGCCACTCTGCAACGCACGGTTCACAATGCCGGGCATCGATTGTTGGTAGATGTCCCGGCTGACATCACTCTGGACGGCTATCCGGGGCCCTATGGGCAGGTGCTGACCAACCTCATCAACAATGCCCTTCTGCATGCCTTTGGTAGCCGCACGGGCGGAACCATGGAACTGCGTGCCCACATGCTGCGCAATGGCCAGGTTGAAGTGCGATTCAGCGACGACGGAGTGGGCATTGCCGCGGAGAACCTGACGCGGATATTTGACCCGTTCTTCACGACAAAAATGGGGCAAGGCGGCAGTGGACTGGGAATGTCCATCAGCTACAACATCGTTACTTCGCTATTCGGTGGCGAATTTGAGGTGGATAGCAGCCCGGGTAAAGGCAGCAGTTTTGTTATGCGCCTGCCGCTGGAGGCGCCGCAGCATGCGGCTGCGGATCCGCTGATCCATTCGCGGCATTGACACCATGCCTGCTATTTGACTTTGGCGCTGGCACGCTCCGCGACTCGGTCTCGCCAGGCCTGTAGCGCAGGCATGCCTTCGCGGCCCGGTAAGAACTTCATCAGTTTGGCAAATTCAATGGCGCAAAAAGCCGTGATGTCGGCGATGGTGAAGCGCTCACCGGCAATCCAGGGTTGGCGCTCCAGCATGTGGTCAAACCAACCGGCAACCTCACGCACTTTCTGTGCCTGCGAGTGGCCAAAATCGGGAAACTGCGGCTGCTCCAGCGGCGCCAAACCCGGGTGCGTATGGCGCACCGTATTGGCAATACCGGCCAGCAGATACAACTCGGCACGGCGGTCAGCCATTTCGATGAAGGCCCGCTCTTCGGCATTCACACCCATGAGATTGGGCTCAGGGTAGAGCCCCTCCAAAAAGGTGCAGATGGCACGCGTCTCGGTCAATACACGGCCGTCATCGAGCTCCAACGCAGGCACCTTGGCCAAAGGGCTCTTGGTCCGATAGGCTTCGCCTTTATGCTCTTGCGCGTTAAGGTCCACATTGACCAAATCGATACCGGTGATGTTTTTCTCGACCATGAACATCATCACGCGCCGTGGGCTCGGGGCGCCGGGGGATACATACAGTTTCATCGCCTCAAACTCCTGTCTTACTGGGCTGGCCAGTTTTTACCATGGTCCCATATTAGCCCATGAATCCCAGGTTGGTAGGGTAGTCGGGGCGCCCTGCTGCCGTGCCAAAGTGCCGCAGATTCGGCAAAATCCCAGCCAACTCACTGTCCGCAACGCCAAACCATTTGGCCAGGGTTGCAGCGTACTGATCCACCGACGTGGACGGCAGCAAGCGACCCTGGCCCACATGCCACTGGTCCTGCGCCGCAGCCGTGTTGCTCACGCTGACGGGCGGTGGCGTACCGTAGAAAGTCTGGCCTTTGACAGCCCCACCGACCATGAAGTGGTGGCTACCCCAACCGTGGTCCGATCCGTCTCCGTTGGATGCCAGCGTGCGCCCAAAATCCGAGGCGGTGAAGGCCGTGACCTTGTTGGCCACTCCCAGCTCTACGGTCGCGTCATAAAACGCCGTCATGGCCGCGCTGACCCTGCCCAGCAGGGTGGGGTGCTGGGAGATCAGGTTGTCGTGCAAGTCAAATCCACCGATCGACACCATGAAGACCTGCCGCTTGGCGCCCAGGCTGTTGCGGGCCCCGATCAGGCGCGCCACCATCTTGAGCTGGTCGGCCAGGGAATTGCCGGTCGGGAACACCGTGGCCAAGTTGGACGTGGCCAGCCCTGTAGAAATTTGGGACTCCGCACCAATGGCACGTGTCGTAACCCGGTTGTACTCATTCTCCAGCGTATGGGTACGCGGCTGCTGCACCAGGCCAGCCAGCGCCGTCTTGACGGCACTGGACCCATAGACATTGTTCTTGACCGAATTGATGGCCACCGCGCCGCCGGTGCTGACTTGGTAGGACAGGGCACTGTCACCGGACAGAAACACCGCATTGCCCGTCACATTGATACACGTGAACAGGGAGTTGGAATTATTGGACAGCGCCAGGTCACCCATGTTGCCGCCCCAGCCGATGGTGGAGCCTTCGGGCGACGACGACTGCCAGACGGACTGCTGGTCGTTGTGCGAAAACAGCTTGGGTGGCAAAGGAAAATTGATGCGGTCCGATCCGCTGTATTGCGCCTTGGTCAAGGGAACGACCAATGGCCCCACGTTGAGCTGCACCGCGGCTTTTCCGCTGTTGAACAGATTGGCCATCCCGGTCATGGAGGGATGCAACGCATACTGGCGCCCGCCGGCCAGTGGCGCGGACGGATTGAGCACGGTCGAGCCCAGCGCCGACTTTGCCAATGCAATGCCACCTGCCGTCTGGCCCCCGCCACCACCGCGTATCGTGCTGTACTGGTTGTAGCTGGCATCGTCATAGGTGACCACGGTGTTGGCGTAGTCGTTACCTCCGTAGAAGAACACGCAGACCAGCGCCTTGTAGTCGGTGGCATCGAAGGCGGCGGCCTCGCCCATGGCGGCCAGGTTAAGTGCAAACGGCAGCGCGGTGCCAGTCAGGGCAAGCTGGGAACTGCGGCGCAGGAAGGCGCGGCGGGTGTGGTGGTCAGGCTGGATCAGGTGCATGGCAAGTCCTATTTCTGGATCAGGTATTCGCTGGACGCCATGACCAGCAAAACGGCTGCAGCCACACGGTCGCGCTTGGCGTTGTCGGTGCTGCCGGCGGTAACGGCGGTCGCATTCAGTGCCGTCACGATCAGTGTCTGGTTGGCCGCCGACATCTGCCCCGCGCACAGCAACAGGTTCAGGCGCTTGACCAGGGCGGTGGGGTCGGTCACCAGGGCCAGCTCTGCGGTGTAGGCGGCCGTGATGTCATAGCCATTGGTCGCGTTGCTGGTGCTTTGCGGCAGGTCGGGCGCATTGACGAAGATGCCACTGCGAATGGTGGTCTGCATGGCGTTGAGGTAGCCGCCCACGCTGCTCTCGTTGACCAGCTGGAACTCCGGTGCCGGCGTCTGCGTGGCGCTCAGGGCGGTGCTAGGTGGCACATAGCCGGGACGGAAAAAATTGAAGACGCTGGGCGAGCGCAACGGACTCTGACCCAGACGGGATGCCGGGTCGCTGAGGTCCCCGATCTTCCAGCTCCCTCGCGCCGAGTTGATGCCAAAGGTGCGCCCCCACTGCACCAGTCGCACGATGGGTTCGCGCAACTTGCCAAACCCCGTTTGCGACAAGCCGGCCGGACCGCGCGCCTCGTCATCGAGCAACACGGCAGAAAAGACAGCCTTCAAATCGCCCCGCACCCCGGCGCCGTTGTTGTTGAACGCACTGGCGACCCGTGCCACATAGGCCGGGCTGGGGTTGCTGGTCACCAGCCGCTGGATCATCTGCTTGCCAAAGAAGGGCCCCACATTGGGGTGGTTGAACAGCGTGTCCAACGCGGTGTTCAGTGCCGCCACACCGTCAGTACCGGCAGGCACCGTCGCACCCAGGAAGGTGGCAGCTAGTGTGGAATGGTTGGCGGCGTTTAAGCGCATCGGGATGCGCGTGAAGACGGTATTGGGAATCGTTCGGCCACTGATCGGCTCAACCGTGGTGACGTTTTGGGTCTGGTCAAAATCCCACCCCGTGAAGACCCGTGCAATGTTCGTGATGTCGCTTTGGGTATAGGTCTCCAGCTTGTTGCCGTTGCCGTCACGCTTCTCGGTGCCATCGGTGTTGAGCAAATACAGGCCCAGCGTGAACAGCTGCATCACCTCGCGGCCATAGTTCTCGTCGGGCGCACGGCCAGTAGCCACGTTTTCCTTCAAATTGCCCTTGGTGTTGAGGTAGTAACCCATAGCCGGGTTCAGCGTGACATCCTGCAGCAGGTTGCGGAAATTGCCAAACGCGTTCGTCGACAACATGTCCCACCACGCTGCGATGGCGTAACTGCGCCAGCTGAAGTCCAGCCCGGTCAGCGACACGACAAAGAACTCGGACAGTGCAAGTGCAATGCGTTTGCGCACGGCGTCACTCGACGTCATCAGCTGGTTCCAGACCATGTAGTCGCCGGGGTAGCTGTTGTCGTAGTAATTGGTGGCGCCATTGACGACACCGTAGCCGCGCAGGTTCAGCCAGTCAAAACCCGGCATGCTGGCCGGTGCCGCCATCTGCTCGGCCAGCCAGGTTGCGTAGCCTTTGCTGCGAACCGCAGCCACTTCAGCATCCGAAGCAGAGAACTGGGCCTGGAGCAGAAAGCGGGCTGCCTCTTCATCGCTGGTCGCATTGGGGTAGCTGAACCCGCCTGGAGTCGTTGGAGTCGGCGTGGTGCCAGGCCCGGTTGCGGCCGCAGGGCCGCCCCCGCCGCCCCCTCCACACGCTGTTACCAGGGCAGAAGCGGCGACCGCCGCGCTGACCTTGGCCAGCAAGGCATGGCTATTCTGCGTTTCCTCGACCAGCTCGGTGTCTGACAATTCTGGGCCGTGCATAGTTTTGCATCCGTAACGACAAAACCTGCAGCTTAAGCGCAATATCTGAACGCAATCCGGACGAGCGCGCCGCAACGCGCTCCAAGTGTTACGGCGTGTAACAAGCGGCGTGCAGCACGTCGCGGGTACGCTGGGCCTCGCGTCGCGCGGCATCCGCAAAGTCACTCCCGGATGACGCGTACAGGATGGCGCGAGACGAATTGACCACAATCGGCGACACCGTTTCACCGTCGACCGCGTGCCAACCGGCCTTGACCGTGGCCGCCGCATCGCCACCTTGCGCGCCGACACCGGGTATCAGCAGGGGCACGGTGGGCGCCAGCGCGCGCACCCGTTCGATCTCTGCCGGATAGGTGGCCCCAACTACCAGGCCGAGTTGGCCATTGAGATTCCATGGCCCCTGCGCAAGGCGTGCAATGTGCTCGTACAACAGCGGTTGGCCCTCGACCGACGCCAGGCGCTGGGACTGCAAATCATCACCACCCGGGTTCGAGGTGCGACACAGCAAGAAAGCGCCTTTCCCGTGGTACTTCAAGTACGGGGCCACCGAATCAAAGCCCATGAACGGGGACAGGGTCACGGCGTCCGCGCCATAGCGTTCGAAGGCCTCGATGGCGTACTGCTCGGCAGTGCTGCCAATGTCGCCGCGCTTGGCGTCCAGAATGACCGGCACGTTGGGCGCAGCGCTGCGCATGTGGGCGATCAGACGCTCCAGTTGGGCCTCGGCGCGGTGCGCCGCGAAATACGCAATCTGGGGTTTGAAGGCCATCGCCAGGTCAGCCGTGGCGTCCACGATGGCCGCACAAAAATCAAAAATGCGACTGGCATCGCCCCGCCACTGCTCGGGGAATTTGGCTGGTTCGGGGTCCAGCCCAACACACAACAGGGAGCCGTTTTGGCGCTCGGCGGTGCGCAACTGGTCTAGAAAATTCATGGCACCTATTGTAGGGAACCATCCAGAAGGTCCATGGCCAGGCACAGGTCGGCCCAGGCCTTCGCCTTGTCGGCACTGGCGCGCAACAAGACCTTGGGGTGGTAGGTCACGACCACGGCAATACCGCGGTACCGGTAGACACGCCCGCGTTGTTTTCCCAATGGCAGAGCGGCGTCCGTCGGATGCTCTTCCAGCAAAAGCTGTGCGGCAAACCGGCCCATGGCCAGAATAACTTTGGGTTGGACCAATTGAATCTCGCGCTGCAGGTATTGCGCGCACTGCGCCATTTCCACGGCTTGCGGCAGGCGTCCGGGCGGCGGTCGGCATTTGACGACGTTGCTCAAGTGCGCCCCGGCGCGCGCGACACCGGCCCGACTGGCGAACGCCGCCTTGAGCATGTTGTCCAGCAAGACACCTGCCTGCTCAACAAACGGCTGGCCCATGCGGTCTTCGTCTTCATCGGGCGGATCCCCTACGACCAGCCAATCAGCCTGGACAGGCGTGGTGGGCGCAACAAGCGTGGAGCGTTTGCGCCCGGCACACAGGCCACAGGCCTGGCAGGTGGCAGCAGCCTGGGCGAGTTCTGCCCAGGCAAGACCTTGCAGTTCCAGAGGCTCACCGACAACCGATGCGACAACAGGTGCGGCTGCGGGCGCACGGCCAGGGTTGGTGGCAACGCTTGGCGTGATGGCCTTCGGCTGAGCCAGACTTGCCTTCTGTTGAGGTGCGGCGTCCACCGGCAGCGGTTGCAACGCATCAGGCTCCGCTGGCGCTTCGGGCAACCAGACGTGCACACCCATCTCTTGCAGCATGGCGTGTTGGCGGGTGTCGAGTTCAAGTGCCATAGCATTTATCAGTTGGGGTCAGAGCACACTTGCTGCGCAAAGTGGTCTGACCCACAAGGTTTCAGTTCTAGTCGGGGTCACAAGCGCAGTCCCATGACCACCGCGTCTTCGCGTTGGCCATTGCCCGACGGATAGTAGTCCTTGCGCAGCCCCACACGGGTAAAGCCGTGGGTCTCATAGACCTGCATGGCGCGGGTATTGCCCACGCGCACTTCCAGCCATAACCACTGGGCTGACTGTCCGCGCGCCCACAACGTCAGCGCGTCGAGCATGACCCGGGACCAGCCCTGGCGCTGGTACTCAGGTGCTACGGTAATGTTGAGCAAATGCACTTCCTCGACCCCTTGCATGGCCACAAAGTAGCCCAGTATGGCGTTGTCGGCCACCAGCATCTGGGCCTGGTAGCCCGACTGCAGCGCATCCAGAAAATTGGTCCGGTTCCACGGGTGCGCATAGGCGCGCTGCTCCACCTGAACGACGTCCTCGACGCGTTCGGCCAGCAGGGGTTCAAACTGGACTTCAACCGTGGAGCCGGTGTCTGACATGGTCAAGGGCTGGTAGTGGCCAGGGCTGCTGCCTTTTCGGCCATTCGCTCGGCGGTGGTTTTGGCCACCTTGTCACGGATGTAGCTGGGCAGGGCGTGCTCGGCCGACACGGCCTTGCCAGCCGCCAGCAGTTGCGGTGCCAGTCGCAGCATGGCTGTGGCCGTCGGCAGCGCCGTGATGCGCAACGCCGTCTCAGCGGCAGGATCATGCAACGCCACCCGCTCGCCGTACACCGCAAACACATTGCCCGCCATCACCCAGGGCATTGCTGGCTCCGGGGGCACAGACGCAACACGACCCAACTCCTCCGGCTTCACCAGGGAACTGCTTGCCAGCTCCGTCCACTGGCAGGCATCAAACCTATAGGTTGCGCCATACATTTCGTCCATACGCGCATCGAGCAAGGCTGTGACGATGCATGACGCCTGCTTATCCAGCGCCTGATACCGCGCTTCCTCGGCGACGGCCAGCAGCGAGTCCACCGCCAACACCGGCACGTTGGCACCGAAGGCCAGCCCCTGCGCAACCGAGCAAGCCGTGCGCAGACCCGTAAACGATCCCGGTCCGCTTCCAAAACAAATGGCATCGAGCACGTCCAGGCGCAAACCGGCTTGCTGAACCAGCGCCAAAATGGCGGGGATCAGATCAGTCGATGCCTTGGCCCCGCCAGAGGCGGTGTGCTGCCACAGCTGCACCTGCCGGTCCACCGTGCGGGAGACCGCGATGGACATCATTTCAGTCCCGGTATCAAACGCCAGCAGATTCATACGCCTCCAGCCCTCGCATCAACTGGTTTTACAGCTATTGAATTTATAGCAATTGCCACCTGCTTGCGCACTCCAAACACAATGCCAGAGGTCACCAGCGCCAGGCCCGCCCACAGATTCCAGACCAGTGGCTCGCCCAGAAACAGCGCCGCGGAAATGGCCGACAGGCCAGGCACCAGCGCCGTGATCATGGTCGACCGGACCGGCCCGAAGGTCTGGATCATCTTGGTGAAGGCAATGCCTGAAATCACCACGGAACCCACGCCCTGAAAAACCATCTGGAACGCCACATCGCGGGACGGCGCCACCAGCACCTGACCGGGCACCCAGTGCAACAGCAGCAGCGCGGTGTAGACCGGCACATAGGTCACAAAGGCCAGCGCCGTGATGGCGATGGTGGCACGCACGGCGTCCAGTGCGTAGCGTCGCACCAGCACGCTGTAGGTCGACCAGACAAGGGACGCCAGAATGAACAGCACGTCGCCGCGCCAGACGCCGCTGCCGTCCAGTGCATGCAAGAGACTCGTTCCACCCACCAGCAGATCCCCCACCACGATCAGCGCCAGCCCCAGAGCACGGGTGGGGGTGATACGGTCACCCAGAATCAGCACTGCCAGCAGTGCCGTCCACAGCGGCAGACTGCCCGGCATGAGGACCGACGCATGGGCTGCCGGCGCAAACACAAAACCGCTGTAGGCCAGCATGCCATACAGCCCACCGCCGAACAGCCCGGCAATCAGCGTTTGCCGCAGCGGCAAGGGCGACAGACCCAGCAGGGAGCCGGCCCAGGGCTGTGTTCGCCGATCGCGGCGCACGATCCACCAGCCCCAGGGCAACAGAATCAGGCTGGCGCCCCAGATGCGGGCATAGTTGATGTCAAACGGGTTGAGCACGCCGCCGCGCGCCGGGTCGGCCGAAGCGCGGGCGATCACAATAAAAGACGTCCAGATCACCACCGTCACGACTGCAGCTATCAGTCCCACCGCTTTGGGGGACAGGGCGGCGAACGGGTTCTGACGGGAGGTGGAAGACATCCAGACGATTATCGGGGAAGCCGCCTGCCCGCGGCCTCGCCCGGGGCCAGACCGAAAGATAATGCCCCATGCAAACCTCTGACTGGATCGGCTACGCCGCCGCAACGCTCACCACCGCCAGCTTTGTGCCGCAAGCGCTGCACACCTTCCGGACCAAGGACGTACGCGGCATTTCTTTGGCCATGTACAGCGCCTTTGTGGTGGGCATCCTGCTATGGCTGGTCTACGGGCTGTTGCTCGGTGCCTGGCCCATCGTGGTTGCCAACGCCGTGACCCTCGCGCTGGCAGCCGCGATTTTGGCCATGAAACTGAAGTACCGCTGAGCCCGGCTTTACACATTTAAGCTGTCGGCTCCAAACAAAGTCAGTGTTTACCCCATAGCCCCAAAAAAGCTTTCCATTCCATAATTCGACGTTCAAAACGAACGGTCGTTCTATTTACTGGAGAGAGCAATGAAACAATGGAAATGGGCAGCGGTCGCAGCAAGCTGCGTAGTCTTCTTGGCGGGTTGCGGCGGAGCAAGCGACGGTGCAAGCACCACGCCCAAGACCATCGCTCCATCGGCCAAAATCTTTGGCGACAGCATCATGGACAGCGGCACCTTTGGCTACAAGTTCACGGTCCAGAGCGCCGATGCAGCCAATCCGTTCCTGATCTTCCCAGAAGTGGTTGCCGCGAATTTTGGCGTACCCAAACTGTGCCCGTTCTTCAACTTCAATGGCACGACCTTTGTGCCCAAGACTTCTTGCAGCAGCTTTGCGGTCGGCGGTGGTCGTATCAACAACCTGACCAACGCGTCGGCTCCCGGCAATGACAATCCGTTCTCCATCACCTACCAGATGGCAGTGGGTTCCGCCACGCTGGCAACCACCGACCTGGTCATTGTGGACGGCGGTGGCAATGACCTGGCCGACCTGACCGGTGCTTACCTTGGCGCTACCACGCCCGCCGGCGTTGGTACCTACATGGGCCTGTTGGGCACACTGCTGCCACCGGCAACGGTTGCCGCCATCATCGGCACACCCACTGCAACCAGCATGGGTACCGCTGCGGGCGCCTATGCGCAAGCCCTGGGCTCGACCCTGGCAGCGTCGGTCAAGGCCAATATTGTCGCCAAGGGTGTGACCAAGGTCGTGGTCGTCAACGTGCCAGACATCACCGTCACGCCGCGTTTCCTGGCCGTACTGTCTGCCGTGGCTGCGTCACAAGGCACTGCAGCACGGGATGGCGTTCAAGCCGCCGTGCGCGCATGGACTGCAGCGTTGAACACCAGCCTGGCAGCAGGTCTGGCCGGCACCGGCGTGCAGGTCTTTGACCTCTACGGCGAAGGCGCAAGGATTGCTGCCACGCCCGCACAGTTCGGCTTGACCAACGTTACGACGCCGGCTTGCCCCAAAGTTGCCGGAGGACTTGACACCACGACGGGCCAGGCCAGCCTGAGCCAGCCAGCCACCGTGATGGCCTGCAACTCGGCCAGCATGTCTGCCAACATCCCTGTGGGAGAAACTTCTGCCAACTGGTGGAAGTCTTACGCTTACTCGGACAATTTCCACCCCACACCGGCCCTGCACCAGCTGACAGGTCAAGCGATCAATCTGCAACTCGCCAGAGCGGGCTGGCTGTAATTCAAGGAGCACCTACATCATGAAAAATACAGCAAAACTCCTTTTGATCCCTGCCCTGCTGGCCAGCGCGGCTGCCGCGCAAGCGCAGTCCGCCGGGACCTGGATGGTACGTGGCGGTGGAACCACCATCAAGCCCAACGTTTCCAGCGGCGACCTGACGGCGCCCAGCCTGGTGGGCACAAAGGCCAGCATCGACAGTTCGTCGCGCTTCTCCGGCGGCATCACCTACATGGTGGACACCAATTTTTCGATTGACGTGCCATTGGCCGTGCCGTTTCAGCACGACATTTCGGGTGACGGCGCCATTCTGGGCGCAGGCAAGATTGGCGATGTGAAGGCATTGCCGGCCACCGTGTTGGCCCAGTGGCGCTTCATGGAGCCTGCTTCCGCTTTCCGTCCCTACGTGGGTGTGGGCATTACCTACGCCGCTTTCTATGGCGCACGGTCTACCTCCACATTGACAGCCGTCACCGGTGGCACACCGTCCAACCCGACCACCCTGTCAATCGAGTCCAAATGGGCGGCATCGGTGCAGTTGGGCGCCAGCCTGGACATCGGTAAGAACTGGTTTTTGGACGCCAACTACACCTACACCCCTTTGAGCACCCGCACGACGTTGTCTAGCGGACAGACGCTCGACGCCAAGATCGACCCCAGTTCGTTCAGCTTGGCTGTCGGCTTCAAGTTCTAAAAGGGCTTGCCCCCACAGTCGCGCACTGCGTGTCGCTCCCTGCCCCCCGAGGGAGCCGCGTTTTCCCTTGGGGCGGCCCGGCGGGAAAACCCAGCGCTATTTCCAGCCGTACCCAAAAAGCAGCCTTCGGGCTGCTTTTTTTTGTGCGATGCTTGAAGACTCTATGTACTCGCAACACTTCGGACTCACCCAGGATCCGTTTTCCATCGCCCCAGACCCGCGCTACCTCTTCATGAGTGAACGCCACCGGGAGGCGCTGGCGCACTTATTGTTTGGCGTGGCGGCACCGGACGGCCGCGCGGGTGGCACGGGCGGCGGCTTTGTGCTGTTGACCGGGGATATTGGCACCGGCAAAACCACGATCTGTCGCTGCTTTCTGGAGCAGATTCCGAGCGGCTGCCATGTGGCCTACATCTTCAACCCGAAACTCACGGTCACGGAGCTGCTGCAATCCATTTGCGAAGAGTTCCATATCCCGCTCATCCCCGCTGCGGCGCAGACCCCCACCGTCAAAACCTACATAGACGCCCTCAATGCCTTTTTGCTGCAAAGCCATGCCGCGGGAGAAAGTTGCGTCCTGATCATTGACGAGGCCCAAAACCTGCAAAGCGACGTGCTGGAACAACTGCGCCTGCTGACCAACCTGGAAACCAACGCCCGCAAACTACTGCAGATCGTGCTGATCGGCCAGCCCGAACTGCGTGTAATGCTGGAGCGCCCCGAGCTGGAGCAACTGGCCCAGCGCGTGATTGCCCGTTTTCATCTGGACGCGCTCACCGAAACCGAAAGCGCGCACTACATCGCGCACCGCCTGGCCGTGGCCGGCCACACTGGCCCCAGCCCCTTTGAAGGGCGGGCGCTGCAACGCATCCACCGCCTGGCGCGGGGCGTGCCACGGCGCATCAACCTGCTGTGCGGACGCGCATTGCTGGGGGCCTGGGCCAACGGTCTGGATCGGGTCAATCGGCGAGTGGTCTACAAAGCCGCGGCCGAAGTGTTTGGACCGGAGCGCCAAGCGGCCTTGGGCGACCGCCTTGCGCACAAGGCCTGGCTGCTGGGCGGCGCAGGTCTTTTGGTTGGCGCCGCACTGGGTGGCCTCGCGCTGTACCAAGGGCAAACCTCCCCGCCCGGCGTGGGGCGGTCCGCCGCGCCGGCGCCGACCGCCCGGTCACTGCCCCCATCGTCGACCACACCCATGGCATCCGTTTCCGCGCCGGCCCGAGTGCCGCCGCCACCGCCGGTGGTTGAAACCCTGGATGCGCTGATTCCACAAATGCCCGGCGACATCCAAGCAGCCTGGACCACACTGGCCCGCCACTGGCCTCTGGAAGCGGCTGCAACCAGCCCCTGTGCGGCGGCCGGCGCACAGGACCCATCCTTGCAGTGCTATCGCGCCAGCAGCCTGACCGTACCTCTGTTGCGTCAGCTGGGTCGCCCCGGCATCCTGACCCTGCAGACTGACGGACATGCGCCCGTGTATGCGGTGCTGGTTGGCCTGACGGACCAGAACGCGACGCTGCATCTGGCCACGGGCCAGCACACGGTCAGCCTGATGGCGCTGGGCCGCCTGTGGCGCGGCGAGTTCGCCACCTTCTGGCGCGCCCCGCAAGGCTACAGCCCGGCAGCACGCGTTGGCAGTTCAGGCCCCGCCATTGCCCAGCTTGCCAGCCATCTGGGTAAGCTCGATGGTGCGCCACCACCGCCACCAGAACTGATGCCACAGGTCCTTGACGCCGACCTGAAGGCACGGGTAAGGGACTTTCAGCGCGCCCATGGACTCAAGGCCGATGGCCAGCCCGGTCCGATGACGTATATGCAGATCGAAAGCGCCTTGGGCATCCAGCAACCCCGCCTGCACACCGATCCACTCACTGGTCCACGCTAAGCCATGTCCTTCATCCTCGATGCACTCCAACGCGCCGACGCAGAACGCGCACGCGCTAACGTTCCCGGGCTGCACGCGCGCCCGGTCAGCAATCCCGTCGCCGCAGCGAATACTGGCTCCCGTAAGAGGATGGGGCTGGCTGTTGTCGGTAGCCTGGCACTTGCGTTGGCAGCCGCGATCGGATGGATGTGGCTGCGCAACCCGCAGCCTGCAGTTGTCACTGCGGCGTCCATGCCTTTGGTGCAAACGCCGGTGCAAACGCCGGCGACCACTCCAGCCATACTTGCAGCCACTGCCACCACCCTGCCAGCAGTCCCACCAACCGCCGCGTCCGTGCAGCCGCCCAAGCCCGTCCCGATGGCGCCGAGCACATCGCCCCAGCGGCAGTCCAGCGTTGCCATAGCACCAGCCAACCCCGCCAAAGAGGTGGCCGCAGTCGCCACGCCAACGGCTCCCCTCTTGAGTGAACTGCCTGAAGACATTCGCCGCCAGATTCCGGCTTTGGCCATCACCGGCGCCGTGTACTCGGACAACCCGGCGCAACGGCTGCTGCTGGTCAACGGTCAGGTGTTAGGACAAGACAGCCTGGCGGCACCGGACGTGACGCTGGTAGAGATTCGCTCCAACCATTCAGAGTTCAGTTTTCGCGGAACGCGCTTCCGCCTCGCCCACTAGCCGGTTTCAGCGCAGGGCCGCACCAAGCTGAAACGTTGGGGGCAACATCACTCCGCGCTGGCGCGCTGCAAGCGGTCGCGCACGCCTTCCCACTCCAGCGCGTCGGGCGGGGTTTCCACCCAGATCAGCTTGACATTGGCGTCGTCAAACCCACGCAGCACGGCAAACAGCTGCTGGGCCGTCGCAGCCGCATCGTCGGGCATGCGCCGCAACACGATGGACAGCGGCACCTTCTTCAGGACCGATCGGGCATACACGGCGATGGTCGGCTTGGCGTCGGCGCCACCCTGGACCATCACCTCACCAAGCAAGTCCACCGCGGTTTGCAGGGCCTTGGCGTCCATCAGCCGTAGTCGGGCGTTGGGCGCATAGTGCGACTCCAGCGTGCCCGAGGCTCTGGGGGCATTTCGGGCCTCTAGCCCTCGTTGTTCCTGCTCCAACAGCTCTTCTTTTGATAGCAGCTTACGCCCGCAGGCCTGCTCCACCTGCAGGCGGCTGATGGAGCCTGGACGCAGCAGCACCGGCGCGCCTCGGGTGCAGTCGATGATGGTGGACTCAATGCCGAGGTCGCAGGGCCCACCATCCAGTATCAGCAAGTCCGGACCCAGCTCGCTGGCCACATGGGCGGCGGTGGTTGGGCTGACCCGGCCAAAGCGGTTGGCGCTGGGGGCGGCCACGCCCCATACCCGCGCCTGGCCGGGCAGCGCATCGTGCAACACGCGCAGCACGGCTTGCGCCGCCGGATGCGCCGGGCAGCGCAGGCCAATGGAGTCTTGCCCACCCGCTGCTGCGGCACCGACCCCGGCGCGCCGCGGCAGTATCAGGGTCAGCGGGCCGGGCCAGAAGGCCGACATCAGCTGCTGCGCAAATGGCGGCACCTGGGCGGCAAAGTGCGCAGCGCCGGACATGCCACCGTCCTGCGCCGACACATGGACGATCAGCGGATGGTCGGACGGGCGGCCCTTGGCAGCAAATATCTTGGCCACAGCCGCGTCGTTGTCGGCATCCGCCCCCAGGCCGTAGACCGTCTCGGTGGGCAAGCCAATCAGGTTGCCAGCCCTCACAGATGCTGCACAAGAAGCTATGGATTCAGGAGCAGAGGCAGGCAGGATCATGGCGAACTCAAAACGCCGCAATGCCCAGCAGGCTGGCGGCCTGCAAGGCAGTGGCGCGCACCTGCTCCACACTGGCGCCGGTCACCGTCAGATGGCCCATCTTGCGGCCCTTGCTCGCGGTGGCCTTGCCGTACAGGTGCAAGTGCGTGCCCGGCAAGGCCAGCACCTGGGCCCACGGCGGCGCACCGTCTGCGGGCCAGATGTCGCCCAGCAGGTTGAGCATGATGGACGGGCTGTGCTGGCGCGGCTGGGTCAGTGGCAGGCCCGCCAGGGTGCGCACCTGCAGCTCGAACTGCGACACGTCGCAAGCGTCCATGCTGTAGTGGCCGCTGTTGTGCGGGCGCGGTGCCATCTCGTTGACCACCAGGCCGCCCAACGCTTGCGCCGCCACCGAGTCGGGCTCCAGCACAAAAAATTCCACGCACAGTACGCCAACATACTGCACGCCATTTGCTATCGATTTTGCAGCATTAATCGCCTGTTCCACGAGGGTTGGAGGCAGATTTCCCTCATAGACTTCGGTCACGGCCAGGATGCCATCGCGGTGCAGGTTGCGCTGCACCGGCAGGTTGACACAGGTGCCGTCGGCGGCGCGTGCGACGATGACGGAGCACTCCAGCTGCAGGGGCAGCATTTTTTCCAACACGCACGTCACGTGCTTCAGTTCCGTCCATGCGCGCGCCAGCTCGGCCCGATTCGCCACGCGGATCTGGCCCTTGCCGTCATAGCCCATGCGGGCGGTTTTCAGGATGCCGGGGAGCAAGTCGTCCGCGACGGTTGCCAACTGCACGGGCGTCTCGATCACTGCGTAGGGAGCCACCGGAACACCACACTCCTCGAAGTGCGACTTTTCCCGCGCGCGATCCTGGGCAATGGCGACTCCGTTGGCGCCCGGCGACACCCGCACCGTGTTGGCCAGTGTGGCCAGAGAGTGGGCGGGGACGTTTTCAAATTCGGTGGTGACCGCCATGCAACGCTGCGCCAACGCTTCCAGGCCCGCCGGGTCGGTATAGGCAGTCTGGATGTGGTGGTGGCTGACACGCCCGGCCGGGCTCTGGGGATCGGGGTCCAGCACCGCGGTGAAATAGCCCATGCGCTGGGCGGCGTGCACAAACATGCGCCCCAACTGGCCACCGCCCATGACGCCCAGCGTCACCTCACCTTGAGCGCCGAGTGTGGTTTCGCTCATAGAGCAGGTGGCACGGTCATGCCGCGGGCCACTTCAGTCTGGTGGGCGCGGTAGTCGTCAAGCTTCTTGCGCAGTGTGGGGTGGTCAGCAGCCAACATGGCCACGGCAAACAGGGCCGCATTGGCCGCGCCGGCCGCGCCAATGGCAAACGTGGCCACCGGTATGCCCTTGGGCATTTGCACGATGCTGTGCAACGAATCCACACCCGACAAATGCTTGCTGGCCACCGGTACGCCCAAGATCGGCACCGTGGTTTTGGCCGCCAGCATGCCCGGCAGGTGGGCCGCGCCCCCGGCGCCAGCAATGATGGCGCGCAGGCCGCGCCCGGCTGCCGCCTCGGCATAAGCGAACATGTCGTCGGGCATGCGGTGCGCCGAGACGACACGTGCCTCGTGGCTGATGCCAAACTGCTGGAGAATCTGTACTGCATGCTGCATGGTGTCCCAGTCGGAGCTGGAACCCATGACGACGCCGATTTGAATGTTGGTCATGCTCTTAAAATGTGGAAGGCAGAGCGGACAACTGCCCCGCAATGTTTCAGGATTTTACTTTTTCGCCTTGAGCCAGTTTGGCCGACGGGCCGCCCTTAGGCAAAACGCGCCCCATTGGGGGGCAGCGACCCGCGTAGCGGCGGAGCGTGGGGGCACTATTACACTACCCAAATGATCAACGTCACCGTAGAAAATTTCGAAACCGAAGTGGTTGCCGCTTCCGCCACAGTCCCGGTGCTGGTGGATTTTTGGGCACCGTGGTGCGGGCCCTGCAAAGTCATAGGCCCGGTGCTGGAAAAGGTCGAAACCGAATATGCCGGCCGCTTCAAGCTGGTGAAGATCGACTCCGACGAACAGCAGGAGCTGAGCCAGGCTTTTGGCATCCGCTCAATTCCCACCTGTGTGCTGATGGTGGGCGGCAAGCCGGTGGACGGCTTCATGGGCGCCCAGTCCGAGGGCCAGATCAAGGCCTTCCTGGACAAGCACGTGCCCTCCGCCGATGTGCTGGAAGCCCAGTCCGAAGCCGAGGACGCACAGGCCCTGATCGCCGCCGGCGACCCGCAGGCGGCTCTGCACAAGCTGCACGAAGCGCTGACCATCAACCCAGGCAACGACGATGCGCGCTACGACTACGTCAAGTTGCTGATTGAGGGTGACATGCTGGACGATGCCGAGGCCGCGCTGGCACCGGCGCTGGCCGAGATTCCTCGCCAGCTGCGCTTTGAGGCGCTGGGCCAATTCCTGGACGCCATCAAATTTGTCATGGCCGACGAACGCGGCACCTGGACGCCTGAGCAGTTCGACGCCCTGATTGCCACCAACAAGCGCGATTTCGACACCCGTCTGGCCAAGGCGCGGGTGCTGATGGTCAGCGGCGACTGGACGGGCTCCATGGACGAGCTGCTGGAAATCATCATGCGCGACAAGGCCTGGGGCAATGCCGTGCCGCGCAAGACCTATGTCGCCATTCTGGAACTGCTGACGCCACCCAAGCCCAAGGTCGACCCGCTGGCCATAGGCAAGACTGCCGGTGGCATCGAGATTGCCGGCAAGTCCGCCGCGGTGCTGGACCCGCAGGCCCAGCTGGTTGCGACGTATCGGCGAAAACTGAGCATGGCGCTGAACTAGCCAACGGACACGACCCCGCCGCCATGAAGCCGCCAAGGTTCCTGATCTGGCTGCTGTGCGTCTTTTCGCTGGCGGGCGCGCTGGCTGCCGAACCTGCAACGTCCCTGACCCAATACAAGGTTGATACCTGGCAGACGGAGCAGGGACTCCCCTTGAACACCGTGCAGTCGCTGTTTCAGACCCGCGACGGCTACCTCTGGGTGGGCACCGCAGGGGGACTTTCGCGCTTCGACGGGGTCCGCTTCACCACCTTCGACTCGGCCCAAGCTCCGGAAATGGCCTCCCAGCCCATTTTTGGTTTCATGGAAGATGCGCAGGGCAACCTCTGGATAGGCAACACCAAAGGCGCATCCATTTATCGCAATGGCGTGTTTCAGGTGGCCATCACCCCCGAGGTGACCGCCAGCCGGCGTGTCTGGGCCTTTGCACAGGCACCCGATGGTGCCGTATGGGCGGCCACCGAAAACGGTTTGGTGCGTTGGGACAAAGGCGTCACCAAGCTCTACCAACAGGCTGATGGCTTGCCGACGAACCGCTTGCGCTCGCTGGTTTTTGACCGGGAAGGCATTCTGTGGATTGGCACCTCGGGCGGGGGGCTCGTTTCTTTCTCAGCAGGTCAATTCAAGACCCTGAATCCGGCGAATGGGTTCCCCCATCTGGAGGTCCGCTCCGTACTTGCCGACCCAAAGGGCGGGGTCTGGGCGGCAACGGCGGGTGGTGGTCTGGCCCACATCGATCAGGGGGTCATCAAAACCTATACCGTCGCAGACGGGCTTCCCACCGACCAGCTCACGATGCTCGCACGCGACGCGCAAGGCGCACTGTGGATCGGCACCTGGGGCGCCGGTGTCAGCCGATTCAGCGATGGCCGCTTCACGTCGATATCGACTCCCGGCGGCCTCGCCGGAGAGCATATCTGGTCCTTGCAGGTTGACCGCGAGGGCAGTGTCTGGATTGGCACTTGGGTGGGCGGTCTGAACCGGCTGCGCAACCGGCCATTCACCGTTTTCGGTACGCCCGAGGGGCTGTCCAGCGACAACACGCGTTCTGTGCTGCACGCGCGCAACGGCGTCACATGGGTCGGCACGGCAGGCGCAGGGCTCAACCGCATCGCTGGGGATCAGACAACGAGCCTGCGAAAGAAAGATGGGTTGCCCGCTGACGAAGTCTCAAGCCTGATGGAAGATCGTGAAGCGTCGCTCTGGATTGGCACCTACACGGCGGGCGTCGCCCGGCTGCGCAAGGGAAAAATAGACACCTTTGGAATGGCCCAAGGACTGCCCCATGCGGAGATTCGCGTGCTTTACCAGGATAGCAAGGGCGTTGTATGGGCCGGAACCCGCGCCGGGTTGGCCCGATTCAACGGGCGGGCATTTGACGCGGTGCGCGAGTCCGGCGCCCCGCTGGAAGGGGTGTCCAACATCCTGGAAGACCGCAGCGGGACCCTCTGGTTTGGAACACCGGGTCAAGGGCTGTATCGATTGCAGGATGGCGTGTTCAGCACGCTGACCACTGCCGATGGATTGGTGTCGAACTGGATCATGGCACTGTATGAAGATAACGCCTCCAACCTGTGGATTGGCACCAGCGGGCAGGGGTTGAACCGCCTGCGAGATGGCCGACTGGCTGCCATTCGCCCCACCGATGGGCTGTGGGACGGAAGCGCGCTGACCATCCTGGAAGACCGCACCGGCCATTTCTGGATGACCTGCAACCGCGGGTTCTACCGGGTGTCGCGCGCTGAGCTAGATGCGTTTGCTGAAAAACGCATAACCAAGGTCCATTCGACAGGCTATGGCCCGGGTGATGCGCTGCGCAGTACATCCTTTTCCGGCGGGCTCCAGCCGGCAGGGGGGATTGATGCACGTGGCCACATCTGGCTACCGTCAACCAATGGACTGGTGATTGTTGACCCCTTGCACCTACCGGGCTCTGGCAAACCGCCGGCCGTCATTCTTGAAACCGTGCGCGTGGACGGCGTGGACAAGGCCAACGACGCGGAAGTCATCCTTCCGCCAGGCTCGGTTCCTTTGTCCATCCGTTATACCGCCATGACTTTGCTGAACGCTGATCGAACCCAGTTCCGCTACCAACTGGATGGCATCACGCGTGACTGGATGGATGCAGGGCGCAGCCGGGAATCTTCTTTCCCTGCCTTGCCCCATGGTACCTACCGCTTTCGGGTGGCGGCGTCCATCGACGGACAGCACTGGAGCGAAGCCGACCACGCGCTGCCCATCGTCGTGCAGCCCTATTTCTACCAAACGGCGTGGTTCACGTTGTTGGCACTCTTGGTGACCTTGGGGGCCATCGTCGCACTGTTCCGGTTGCGCACACACAGTCTGAGGGCCAGACATGCAGAGATGGAGCGACTGGTGAAACAGAGGACTGAGGAGCTACGGCTGGCGAACGAACACCTGTCGCGCATCTCGTTCATCGATGCCCTGACCGGACTGGCGAACCGCCGTCGGCTCGACGAGGCACTGGAACACGAATGGCGTCGCGCCTGCCGGTCCCACACTTCCCTCGCGGTGGTGATAGCGGACATTGACCATTTCAAGCAATACAACGACACCTTGGGGCATCCGCAAGGAGACCGGTGTTTGGTCGCTGTAGCAGAGGTCTTCTTGCAGTCATTGGGTCGTGCCGGCGACCTGGCGGCACGGTACGGCGGGGAAGAGTTCGTGGTTCTGATGCCTGGCGCGGACCATGCCGCCGCGACGGCCTTTGCCGAAAGCCTGCGCGCAGCCTGCGAGGCGCGCGCCATTGCGCACCCCGCGTCTTCCGCAGGCGCGGTAGTGACCATTAGTTTGGGGGTGGCATCCTGCATTGCTTTTGAAGATATGTCACCGTCATACCTATTTGCAGAAGCCGATGCAGCGCTGTACCGGGCGAAACAGGCGGGTCGAAACCGGGTTTGCTAAGGGTTTGACGCACCATGCGCATTTGGCGGAAGAAAAATTTCCGCACCGCCCTCAAGCAAACATTCCACCTATGCCGCTATCACTGGTGTCCGCAAACCGGCGCAACATGCCAGCGCGGGTTCGCGAAGTGATGGATTGACTGCGCCGGGTAATGGGCGATTATGTTCAACCGATGGAACCACGGACGAACCTAACCTGATTGGCTGCAGCCAATACGCTGCGAATGGCGCGCACTACCAGGTCCGGACGGTCGCGGTGGATGTGGTGGCCACTGCGCTCACAGACCTTGATGCGACCTTTGGCCGACATGCCTGCCATGCTGCTTTGCCCGTCTGCCCAAGCACGTGCAACGCGACGCGACCAGTGAAACACTGGGCGGTGGTGGGTGAGCACTCTCAACGGAACATTGGGAAATTCTCCAGTCGAACGCGCTTGTTGCGTTGTGGTTGGCGCGGCCTCCAGTTCGCCGCGAATTGCCGATCTTCCCCACATGAATAGCGCCAGTGGTGGTTCATAGAGCAGCCGCGACAAGCCCAGCGTCTTACATCTCTGAACAAAATTCGCCTCCCTGGCATCGACTAGCACCACACCGGCGACTTCTTGCGGATAGGTCCGGGCAAACAGTTTGACGATGGTGCCCCCCAGCGAATGCCCCACCAGAATGTAGGGCGAGGGTATGTTCTCAGCATGCAGCATCGCCCGCAGTTCTTCAACGATTTGCGCTCCATCGCGTGCTAGGTCTGACGCGTCACTTTGACCATACCCCGCGCGGTCGTAGGCCACGACACGTGAATTGGCACGCAATTCATTGAAGACAGGTGCCCAAACCTCTTTGCCATTGCCCAGGCCGGACTCGAAAACCACGGTGTGTTTCCCTTCTCCCGCCGTGACGTAAGAACGAACGCCAAACCGTGTGTGGCTGAGACGGACAGCGGGAAGACTGTCTATCTCTTCCTGAAAGACACGCTCCTTATCAGTCCGCAATACTCTGTGCAGTAATGCGGGCAGCCATTGCCGCATGCCATTTTCCAGCAGTGCCATTATTTGAAACCCATTTCCCAACGATTGCCAAGTGTTCGACCGTTCTGTAGGTCGTAACTCTAAGTCAGGAACTGGATGTTTCAGCGCGTGGCTAAGGCACAAATGCGTAACAAACTGTGGCCTCTGTTACTGTTTTGCGCGAACGCAGAAGGAAGGTGCAACTCGCGGGGCGAGCGTCGTTTGCCGTGCTAGGCGACCAGACTCTGCTGTCCGCTTGGAGAGACCAATTCAAAAGATGAGCGTACCAGCGGAACCGGGCTGTGCTCTGTTGCCAACACGCGCTGTGCATTGAGGCTGCTGATGGGGATGGTCGCATCCTGAGGAATACCGCCTGAAAGCTGCAACGCCAGGTACCGACCGCAGCACACCCGCAGGAATGAGGCGAAGTTATCCACTTCCCCACGCTCCTGCACCAGTTCGTCATACAGCTTGGTACACAGCTGGGGCACCCGCATCCCATCTCGGCTGGCGATGTCCGCCAGCACGTTCCAGAACAGGTTCTCCAGCCGTATGCTGGTCGCCACCCCATGCAGGCGCACAGAGCGCACACGGCAATCGTACAGGTGGGGATCGGCGCTGATAAAGACCTGGCACATGGTGACTCTCCTGCTACGCGTTCACGGGCCCGCCATCATGCAGCGCATGGCGGCTAGGCGTCAATGCGTGATTTTGGTGCCCAAAACTACAAGGAATTGCGAGATCCAAGCCGGGTGCGCAGGCCATGCCGGTGCGGTCACCAAGTTGCCATCGGTATGGGCGGCATCAATCGCAATATCGGCATAGGTGCCACCGGCGCGCTCCACTTCCACGCGACAGGCCGGGTACGCGGAACAAGTGCGCCCTTTGAGTACATCGGCACCAGCCAGCAATTGCGCGGCGTGGCAGATGGCTGCCACGGGTTTTTTGGTATCAAAGAAGTGTTTGACCATGGTCACCACTGCAGGGTAGGTGCGCAGGTACTCCGGGCCACGCCCCCCGGGCAACAGCAAGGCGTCATAACTTTCCGCCTTGATGTCCGCAAAGGTGGCGTTCAGCGCAAAGTTGTGGCCGGGTTTTTCGCTATAGGTTTGCGCGCCTTCAAAATCGTGGATGGCGGTCTTGATCGCGTCACCAGCTTTTTTGTCCGGGCAAACGGCGTGTACCGTATGGCCAACAGCCAGCAGTGCCTGAAAGGGCACCATGGTTTCGTAGTCCTCACAGTAGTCACCACAAATCATCAGAATCTTTTTGGCTGCCATGTCAGTCTCCTCTGGGTTGATTAAACGAGGAGTCGATTCTTGAGCGGCTGCAGCGGCTCGTGGTGGTACAGGAGTGTTACATGGTGCAAACACCTAGTGCATGACTCGACGACCTACGAATGCTTCAATTTTGATAGCAATTAAGACATATCCGCCATGGATAAATGCCAATTCGTCCTAAACCGTTTGCGTCAACCGTGCGGCGTCCCGAGCCGCGACGCGGCCCTCGTCGGTGGGTACCACCCACACTTCGATGGTGCTGTGGGGCAGGTGCACTGCCATCACTGCGTCACCCACGGCCACCGCGTTGAGGGTTGGGTCAATTTGCACGCCCAGGTAGCCCAGTTGAGCGCAAACATCGGCGCGCAGTACGGCATCGTGCTCGCCAATGCCGCCACTGAAGGCCAGCACATCCAGACCACCCAGGCAGGCAATCAAGGCGCCGCTTTCACGAACCACCCGGTGGGTGAACATGGCAATGGCCTTTTGCGCTGCCGGGTTGGATTCGGCCCGCAGTCGACGCATGTCCGCTGAGATGCCCGACACACCCAACAGGCCGCTTTGCTTGTACAACAGGTTTTGCAGGCGTTTGTGGTCCCAGCCCTGCTCCAGCAGGTAGAGGATGACGCCGGGGTCCAGCGCGCCGGTGCGCGTGCCCATCATCAGACCGTCCAAGGCCGAAAAGCCCATGGTGGTGGCGCAGCTTTTGCCGTCGCGCGCGGCGCACAGACTGGCACCATTGCCCAGGTGGGCCATCAGTACGCGGCCCCGGGCGCGCGGGCTGCGTTCCAGCAGCGTGTCCATGATGAACTGGTAGGACAAACCGTGAAAACCATAACGGCGCACTCCCGCGTCAGCCAGCGCCTGGGGCAACGCGAACGCGTAGTCCACTTCGCCTAGCGTGGCGTGGAAAGCCGTGTCAAAACAGGCAACCTGCGGCAACTCGGGAAAGGCCTGCTGGAAGGCCCGTACGCCTTCCAGGTTATGTGGTTGGTGCAAGGGCGCCAGCGAGTTCAGTTGCGTAAGACGAGCCAGCACCTCGGGGGTGACGATGACGCTGGCGGAGAAGTCCGCACCGCCATGCACCACACGGTGTGCAACTGCCTCAATGGCAGGCACGCCGGGCTCGGTAGCCAGTAGGTTGCGCAGAGCCACCAAAGCGCGTGCGAAGGGGCTGCCATCGCCTGCGCCCAGGGCCTGCTTGTGCGACACACCGTTGAACGACCAGCCCATCTCGGGCAAACCACCGGGCTCCAGACCCTGGATGTTGCCACTCAGCACACTGGGCAGAGCCAGAGCGCCGTGGCGTGGGTGCAAGGAGAATTTGAGAGTCGATGAACCAGCGTTGACTGCGAGTATGGCCATGGTAATTTCCAGCCGTTACTCTTTGTCTTTCCAGACCTTGCGCGCATGCGTGCGCCGCGCATTGTGGGCGGCCAGCAGCGCCAGCAGGGCTGACGACACGCGGTTGGTGGGCCCGTCGGCCCGACTGGTCAGCGCGATGGGAATGCGTGCGCCCAGCACCAGACCTGAGCCCGATGCGCCCGCCAGGTATTCCAGCTGTTTTGCCAACATGTTGCCGCTTTCCAGATCGGGCACGGCCATGATGTCGGCATTGCCTGCCACCACGGAGTGGATGTGTTTGATCTCAGCGGCTTCGCTGGAGATGGCGTTGTCAAAGGCCAGGGGGCCGTCCAGGATACCGCCGGTGATCTGACCGCGGTCTGCCATCTTGCACAAGGCTGCCGCATCGATGGTGGAGGGAATGCTGGGGTTGACCGTTTCCACGGCCGACAAAATGGCGACCTTGGGCTCTTTTACACCCATGATGCGGGCAAAGTCGATGGCGTTTTGAATGATGTCGACCTTCTCCGCCAGCGTGGGATGGATGTTGAGTGCCGCATCGGTAATGAGCAGTGGTTTGCTGTACAGCGGGATGTCAAAGCGAAACACATGGGACATGCGCCGCCCAGTGCGTAGGGTTGGGCGCTTGAGCACGGCGAGAATCAGCTCGTCGGTGTGCAGACTGCCCTTCATGATGACTTCCACATCACCCTTGGCGGCCATGTCAGCAGCCAGCTCAGCGGCCGCGTGGCTATGCTCTACCGAGTGAATTTCCACGCCGGTCAGGTCGATGCCACCTTCTGCGGCCAGATGGCGAATGCGCACCTCGGGGCCGATCAGCACCGGGATAATCAGGCCGTAGCGGGCCGAGTCCATGGCGCCGCTGAGCGAGCCGATGTCACACGGGTGCACCACGGCGCAGCGCACGGCTTCCAGACCATTGCCCAGCGCCAGCAGGTCCTTGAACCGGGCCTCCGGGTCAAACAATTGAATCTGGGGACGGCTGACCTTGGGCAGGCGCACTTTTTTGGTGGGTGCCAACACGCGGGCTATGCCGTGCAGCACACGCTCACCCTTCTGGTTGACCAATTGGCAGTCCATTTCAACGGATTTTTTGACGTCGTCCTTGCTGATAACGGTCACCGTGACGGCCAGTGTGTCGCCCACGCGCACTGGTTTGACAAAGTGCAACACCTGTTCCAGATAGATGGTGCCCGCACCGGGGAACTGCGTACCCAGCAAAGCCGAGATCAGCGTACCGCCCCACATGCCGTGGGCCACCACGCCGTGCAGCAAACTGTCCTTGGCGTATTCAGGGTCGAGGTGTGCGGGATTGGTATCGCCGGAGACCGCCGCAAAAGCCTGAATGTCTGCCAGAGTCAGGGTGCGCAACATACGCGCACTGCGCCCGACTTTTAACTCGTCGTAGGTTACGTTCTCAACGAATTCTTCACTTGGGATCATGTTCATGGCAAAAATATCCAGTCAATGGTGTGCTGCATTGCAGCAATACACCGATTGTGCCAAACAACACGGGTAAACCCTAGGCAAAAGACTCAAGAAGGTGGGTTTCATCCATCTCAACTTGATTCAAGTCAAGTATTTCAACTGATCATCGCCTCAAGACCGTCCGTCAATTCTTTCAAAGGCGGCATTCCGTCCTCCAGTGGGCACGACGCGTCGCCACCGTGCAACGGGGCCCAATCGGGTTTGAGGTTCAAGCGCTTGGCGATGTCAGCGGGATAGCTGGCAGCGGCCTGGTCCTCTGCGGTCTTCAGCACCTCGGTTCGCGCACGCCATGCACCCATGTGCACCCAGGCTGCGGGCTCGGAAAACTCGGTTGCAGCCAGCGGAAGGGGAACACTTTGCAGTGCCAGGATGATGGGTTCCGGAAAATTCCAAATTTTGGCCAGCGCGCCCGACACATCGCCGTAATGGAAACCCAGGGTCTGCTGCTCCAGCGCAGCCCGCCCCATGTCGAGCACATTGAGCTGTTTGTCGATGGGTGCCATCGCGTCAGGGATGGCGGCATGCATGTGCAACTGACCAATGCCGTGCATCAGGCCCACGGTGAACACCAGGTCGGCATTCACGCCGTCGCGCCCGGCGAGCCAGCGCGATGCGCAAGCCGTGTACAGGTTGTAGCGCCAGAACTGTTGCAGGTCCATGCCTTTGGTATTGCGAAAGGCCGCCGTCATGCTGTTGCCCAGCACCAGGTTGCGCACCATCACAAAGCCCAGCATGCGCAGTGCGTCGTCCACGGTGCCAATGGTGCGTGAGAGGTGAAAGTAGGCCGAGTTGGCCAGGCGCAGCAGCTTGGCACTGAGGGCCGGGTCGGCGGACAGCTGCCGTGAGATGTCGTCGATGGAAACATCCTCATCGCTGAAACTGGCAATCAACTGCTGTGCAACTTTGGGAATGGTGGGGAGCTTGTTGGTTTGTTCGAGCAGGCTTTTAAGTTCCATGGCAGTATCTTCCCCTAGTGCAATTGGTTGGTGCATCGAGTTTGCCACTGAACACTGGCAATAGCGATGCCGAAACGGCGCTCTCCCAAGGTATCGCTGACCTAGCGCAAACAAAGCCCCCTGCAAAGGTTCACAATTCTTCCATTGGAACAATGCCGATGAGCAGGCATTCTGAAAGGACACGACCGTGACCGAGCGCAAAATCAAAAAGAATCAAAGCCCCGAACAATCCACTGCTCCGGCATCAGCAACAGCGGCTGACTTCGGTGATTACTGGACCGACGCTGCCCAGAGAACCGTGCTTTTTCTGGACACTCTGCTCAATCGCGGAAACGCCTACATCGAGAATCTGGAAAAAGGCACGCCCTCGCTGTTGAAGTTCAGCTCTGAAATGGTGCTCGACGGCCGTGAATTAGCCGAGCCCTGCAACTACGCGCTACTGCATTTGCTGCCACCCGACAGCATGCCGGTCAACCCGGAATTGCGACCCGTAGTGGTAGTGGACCCACGCGCGGGCCATGGCCCCGGCATTGGCGGTTTCAAGTTTGACTCCGAAGTGGGTGTTGCCATGCGCGCAGGCCATGCGGTGTATTTCATCGCCTTCCGCCCGCAACCCGAAGAAGGCCAGACGCTGTTCACAGTGATGCATGCCGAGGCGCGGTTCATGGAAGAAGTCATCGCCCTCCACCCGGCCTGCAAAGCCCGACCCGTGGTCATTGGCAACTGCCAGGCCGGCTGGGCCATGATGGCACTCAACGCCACGCGCCCCGACCTGTTTGGACCCTTGATGATTGTGGGCGCGCCCCTGTCCTACTGGGCCGGTAGCTCCACACTGAACCCCATGCGCTACTCGGGCGCGGCGCTGGGTGGCTCGTGGCTGGCGTCGATGACGGCCGACATGGGAGCAGACCGCTTTGATGGTGCCCACTTGGTAGAAAATTTCGAAAAACTCAACCCCGCCAACACGCTGTGGAACCGCTACTACAAACTGTGGTCCAACATCGACACCGAGGCCGAGCGCTTTCTGGAATTCGAAAAATGGTGGGGTGGTTTCTTCCGCATGACCGGCTCCGAGATCGAGGCCATTGTGGAGAACCTGTTTGTCGGCAACCGCCTTGCCCGCGGGACCGTGATGGATGGCGACAAGGCCATTGACCTGCGCGCCATCACCTCGCCCGTGGTGGTGTTTGCCTCACACGGCGACAACATCACACCGGTGCCACAGGCGCTGGACTGGATCATTGAC
>CAINUX010000177.1 GCA_903853895.1 uncultured beta proteobacterium
CAGCAAGGGAAAAAGACATGTTTGAAGTTGGAAACCCGTCTCATCCAAGCGCAAAATTTTAGGCGGGTGCTTTTTTTGGGGGTAGTTGGTTTGATGGCCTTGAAACCCGCATGAATACTGGGGTCGTGGCGGAAGCTGTGAGATTCGAACTCACGGAGGACTCACATCCTCGCCGGTTTTCAAGACCGGTGCCTTAAACCGCTCGGCCAAGCTTCCAGAGGGCCGTATTCTAACTGCCTTGCAGCATGCCTTTGGATTCGATGAACGAAATCACTTCATTTAGCCCATCCAAAGTCTTCAAATTGGTCATCACAAAGGGCTTGAGTCCCTTGGACGTGGTGCGCATGCGGATGGTGTCTGCCTCCATCACGGCCAGGTCGGCGCCCACATACGGCGCCAGATCGGTCTTGTTGATGACGAACATGTCGCTCTTGGTGATGCCGGGGCCGCCTTTGCGGGGGATTTTTTCACCGGCCGCCACGTCGATGACGTAGATTGTCAGGTCGCTGAGTTCGGGGCTGAAGGTGGCGGCCAGGTTGTCGCCGCCGCTCTCTATGAACACGATGTCGGCATTGGGAAACTCCACCAGCATGCGGTCGATGGCTTCCAGGTTGATGGATGCGTCCTCGCGGATGGCGGTGTGAGGGCAGCCGCCGGTCTCCACGCCCATGATGCGCTCGGCGGGGAGGGCGCCGCTGACGGTCAGGATGCGCTGGTCTTCCTTGGTGTAGATGTCGTTGGTGATGGCGACCAGGTCGTACTGCTCGCGCATGGCCTTGCACAGCACTTCCAGCAGCGTTGTCTTGCCGGAGCCAACGGGGCCGCCTATGCCCACGCGCAGCGGGGGGAGGGTCTTGGTGCGATTGGTGATGTGGTGCAGTGTGGACATGGGTGCTATAAAAAATGAAGCGCTATTGCTAGGTTATACGAGGGCTAGGATCGGAAAAGTCTTGAGTACTGTCCCTCGTGCTGGCTGCTCAGTATCGCCAGCATGGGAGAGAAGGCCTGGCGGGTGTCGTCGTCCAAGGACAAGGCGTGGTCAATGGCCGCCGGGATTTCAGCGGTCAATGCCGACAGGATGCGCTGCCCGGCGCTCTGGCCTAGCGGCACCGATTTGATGGCGGCTTGCACCATGTTTTCGGCCCAGCCGAAGGCATAGGTCAGCAAGCAGTCGCGCATTGGCGCCTGCGTGGCACTGGCGGCCAGCGCAAAAGCGATGGGGTAGGTAGGGTCTTGCGCGGCCAGCACGGAAATCTGGGCCGGTGTGGCGGTGGTGTGGTTGCGCAACCATTCCAGCAGGGAGCGCCCCATTTGCTCGGTCTGTTGTCGCAGCTCGCTGCTCTCGCGGGTTTGCAGCACCCAGGCATTTAACGCTGCTATGCGTTCGTGGTCATCGGTGCGCCATGCAGTGATGGCCTGCGCCACGGCGGGTAAATCGGAGCGCGCCAGGCTCAGGTGCAAATGGTCCACCAGCCACGCCGATGCATCGCTTTCCGTCGCGGCCCGCTCGGTGTCGACAGCGGACTCCAGGCATTCCGAATATGAGAACCCGCCTATGGGCAGGGCCGGCGAGGCCAGCCACATCAGCTGCATCAGGCTGGAGTCAAGCATGGGCGCGGGCGTCAGTGGTCGTGCTTGCAGCCGGGGCCATGGACGTGGGGTGCGGCGGCTGTCGCAATGGGAATGGCCGACAGCTTTTTGGCGCCCGTTGGTAAGGCCTCGGCGGGGTGGTCATGGTCGTGGTGATCATGCCCGTGCCCGTGGCTGTGGCCACCATGGGCGTGCCCCCCATTGGCATAGGCGCCGCTCTCAGGCTCAAAGGCCTCGTCCACCGCGTTGACGATCAGGTGCATGGCGCGCAGCATGTCGGCCAGCACATGGTCGGGCTCGATCTTCAAATGGTCGGATTTCAGTTCGATGGGCACATGGCGGTTGCCCAGGTGGTAGGCGGCGCGGATCAGGTCGTACGGTGTGCCGTGGTTGGCGCAGTGGGTGATCTTCAGCACCTCCTGGGGTGCGGCAATCACTTGAATCAGCGAGCCGTCTTCGGCCACCAGCACGTCGCCACCGCGCACCACGGTGCCGCGTGGCAGAAACACGCCAAGGTGACGGCCCGCAGAGTCGGTTGCGTCAAAGCGGCTTTTCTGGCGCACGTCCCAGTCGAGTTCGACCGAACTGGCTCGCTTAAGCAGCACGGGGGCCAGGCCTTGGCCGTGCGCAATCAATTTAGATACCTGAATCATGTGTGTTCCCTTACCAGTTTCCATACCGGGCCACTATGCCACGCCACATGGCGTCGCGCTCGGCACCCATGTGGGTGCCGCTGGCATCACCCGATGCGTCCTTGGCGACCGCCATATGGACGACCACCAGTTTGAGATCAGGGTCCACCATGATGGCTTGCCCATAGATTCCAAACAATGCAAAGCGGCGGTGCGTGCCGGGCAGCAGCCAGGTCTGCAAGCCATAGCCGGAGTAGGTGGAGCCCTTGTTCTGCATGACTCCGGGGCGGAACATTTCGGGTTGCAGGCTGGCATCGGTCATGCGCAGCAGGTAGTCGCGCGGCACGATGGAGCGGCCATCGCGCTGGCCGTCGTTGGCCATCAGCCAGCCCAGTCGCGCATAGTCCTGCACGGTGGCGTTGAAATTTCCTGCGGCCATTTCGACCGGCTCGTTTGCAAAGGTCAGCCAGGTGGCGCGGGACTCGGCACCCATGGGTTTCCACAGCGTTTCGCTGACGTATTGGCACAGGGTCTGTCCCGTTGCTGCGCGCAGAACCAGACCCAGCATCTGCGTCTCCGCGCTGGCGTAGTTGAAGCGGCTGCCCTGTGGTGCCACCCGTTCGGTAATCACCTTGGCGGCAGCGGCAACGCCCTGTTGGCGCGCAGCCAGGTTGAAGCGGGCGAGGTCGTCCCGGCCGGAATAGTCTTCGACAAATTGCGCGCCTGACGCCATGCGCAGGAGGTTAATGATTTTGGTCTGCCCATAGACCGTGCCCGTAAGTCGGGGCTCGTAGGTCTCTGCCGTGTCCTCCAGGGAGCGGATCTGGCCCGACTCCAGCGCCTTGCCGATGGCCAGCGCCACAATGGTCTTGGCCATGGAGTTGGACAGCAGGCGGGCGTCTGGCTTGCGGTCGTAGCCGCTGCGTTGCGCCACGATCTGCCCGTCTTTCACAACCAGCACCGCCGTCGCCCGCTGGCGCTGCATGTAGTCATCCAGTGTCAGCGTCTTGCCGTCGAACTGGTAGCGAAACACTAACTCGCTGCTGGCCTTGGGCAGCTGCAACGGCGTGCTTGATGGCTCGACCACACAGTGCGCCGATAGCGTGTCCATGGCGCTGAATGAGCCGACCCGGTAGGGCTCCGTAAAGGCCTGCCCGAGTTTGGGGGCTGCCGGATACCCCCCCGCCTTGCCCAAGAGGTCTTCGTCTGGCGAAGCCAGGCAACAAGCCTGTGCCAACGTCAGCAGGAGGGCAGCAGGCACCGTGAAAGGGAAGTTCATGAGGCCAAGTATGCCCGCCGCCTTCGCGCCGGGTCTCGCTAGAACAAAAAGTACCGCTGCGCCATTGGCAAGCTAATCGCCGGTTCGCAGGTCAGCAACTGGCCATCGGCGCGCACGGTGTAGGTTTGCGCATCAATTTCCATGGTCGGCAGGTAGCTGTTGTGAATCATGTGCTGCTTGCGCACACCGCGAATGTTGCGCACGGCGCTCACGTTCTTGGCCAGGCCATAGCGCTGCTGGATGCCGGCGTTCTGCCCCGCCTGCGACACGAAGGTGATGGAGCCTTTGGCCAGCGCACCCCCAAAGGCGCCAAACATGGGCCGGTAGTGCACGGGTTGCGGTGTCGGGATGGATGCATTGGGGTCTCCCATGGCGGCCATGGCAATGAAACCGCCTTTCAGGATCAGCGCAGGCTTGACGCCAAAGAAGGCGGGCTTCCACACCACCAGATCGGCCCACTTGCCCACTTCGATACTGCCCACCTCGTGACTGATGCCGTGGGCAATGGCCGGGTTGATGGTGTACTTGGCGATGTAGCGCTTGGCGCGGAAGTTGTCGTTACGCGCGTTGTCTTCGGGCAGCGGCCCACGTTGTGCCTTCATCTTGTGCGCCGTCTGCCAAGTGCGGATGATGACCTCGCCGACGCGGCCCATGGCCTGGCTGTCGCTGCTCATCATGCTGATGGCGCCCAGGTCATGCAGGATGTC
>CAINUX010000178.1 GCA_903853895.1 uncultured beta proteobacterium
GAAGAAGGCATTGTGGCTGGCGGCGGTGTTGCACTGTTGCGCGCCAAGCAAACGGCTGGTGTGGTCAAGGGTTCCAACTCTGACCAGGACCACGGCATTGCTCTGGTGATGAAAGCCATCGAAGCGCCTCTGCGCGAGATCGTGTACAACGCCGGTGGCGAAGCGTCGGTCGTGGTGAATGCAGTGTTGGCCGGCAAGGGCAACTACGGCTTCAATGCAGCCAACGACACCTACGGCGACATGATCGAAATGGGTATCCTGGACCCAACCAAGGTGACACGTACTGCATTGCAGAACGCAGCATCCGTTGCATCCCTGATGCTGACCACCGAGTGCATGGTGGCCGAGTCTCCAAAGTCTGACGCCGGCGGCGGCATGGGCGGCGGCGACATGGGTGGCATGGGCGGCATGGGTGGTATGGGCGGCATGGGCATGTAATTTGCCGGCTGCGTCGAGTGGCCTAGCGGCCCTCGACCACCAAAAAACAAAACCCGCTGGGCTTGCGCCTTGCGGGTTTTTTTGTGGTGCATAGTGCTACTATTTTTATAGCTACAAGCTCAATACCGACGAGGGCTAGGCACTATTTTCATAAAGACCCATAGCCTGCAGCCGGGTCTGCAACTGCTGCGTCGACTCGAATTGAACACCCTGCCAGCCCAACGCGTTGGCCGCGTTCACATTGGCGTGCAGGTCGTCGATGAACACGGTTTGCGCGCTCGCCAGCGCGTAGCGTGTCTGCAGCAGCTGGTAGATAGCCGGGTCGGGTTTGGTGATCTGCACATCGCCCGAGAAAATGCCGCCGTCAAACCATTGCAAGAAGCCGTGGCGTTGCTCCAGCACGCGGGCATAGGGCTCGGGCATGTTGGACAGGTAGTACAGGCGCAGATCGGGCCGCTGCGCGCGCAGGGCATGCAGTTGCGCCAACAGGGCCACGGTGTCGGCCATCGGCTGCAGCCGTTCGCCAATCTGCGCGATCAGCTCGGCCAGCACCGTGGCGTCCAGTGCCAGGCGCTCGGCGGTGCGCGCCACCACGTCGTCCGGCGCCAGCGTGCCACGGTCAAAGCTGTGCCAGTCCGGGTGGGCGAACACGGCATGCGCCAAGTTGTCGGCCGCCCGGGCCTCACCCGCCTGCTCAGGAAATGCGGCAGCCAGGATCTCGGCCGGCTTCCAGGTGAACAACACGGCCCCAAAATCAAAGACCAGGTTCATGAACGCAAACGCGCCAGCAGCCCTGCCGTGGAGCCATCGAGACCAGCGACATCGCCACTGGCCAGCCGGTTGGCCACGTCCATGGCCAGCACCTTGCCGAGTTCCACGCCCCACTGGTCAAAACTGTTGATGCCCCATAGAGAGCCGCTGACAAACACGCGGTGTTCCTGCAAGGCGATCAGAGCGCCCAGACTGGTGGGGTTGAGTTCGTCCAGCAGCAAGAACGTGCTGGGCCGGTTGCCGGGGAAGTGCTTGTGGCCACCTGCATCCGTTTTACCCGCCATCAGGGCCTGCGCCTGCGCCAGGACATTGGCCAGCAGCAACGGGTGGTGGGCTACCAGGTCATGGCGCGGCTTTTTAACCGCGACAAACTCCACCGGCACGACCTCGGTGCCCTGGTGCAGCATCTGGAAATAGGCGTGCTGGCCATTGGTGCCGGGCTCGCCCCACAGCACCGGCGACGTGCTGAACGGCAATGCCGCACCGGCCGCATCCACGCGCTTGCCGTTGCTCTCCATCTCCAACTGCTGCAAGTAGGCGGGCCAGCGTTTGAGCGCGCTGTGGTAGGGCGCGATGCTGCGACTGCCAAAGCCATGGAAGTTGCGGTACCAGACATCCAGCAGCCCCAGGCGCACCGGCAGATTGGCCGCCGGCGGCGCCGTGCGAAAGTGTTCGTCCATGGCGTGTGCACCGGCCAAAAAATCACGAAAACCTTGCTGCCCGATAGCGATGGCCAGTGGCAGGCCAATGGCCGACCACAGTGAATAGCGTCCGCCCACCCAGTCCCAGAAACCAAAGGTGGTGCTGATGCCAAAGGCTTTTGCCGCTTCCACATTGGTAGTCAGTGCGGCAAAGTGGCGGGCGATGTCGGTGCCACCCTGCGCCGCAAACCAGGCCTTGGCCGAGCGGGCATTGGTCATGGTCTCAATGGTGGTGAAGGTCTTGCTGGCGATCAGAAACAGAGTGCTCTCGGGTTTGAGCCGCGAGAGCGTCGACGCCAGCTCGTGCCCGTCCACATTGGAAACAAAGTGAAAGCGCTTACCAGGAATGGCAAAGGCATCCAGTGCCAGCACCGCCATCTGCGGCCCCAGGTCCGAGCCGCCAATGCCGATGTTGACGATGTCGGTAATGGCGGCGTCCGAGCGCACGGTGTGCGCATAAGCCAGCATCGCGTCCAGCGTCTGGTGCACCTGCTGCAACTCTGCTGCTACTAGTTTGATAGCTGAATGTTCAATATCCGCGAGGGCTAACGCCGGAAATCGCAACAACCAATGCATCACCGCGCGCTGCTCGGTGGTGTTGATCGCGGCACCTGCGAACAGGGCTGCACGGTGTTCTTCCAGACCGCATTCACGCGCCAGTTCCAGCAGCAGCGCCTCGGTGGGTGTATCCAGCAGGTTCTTGGACAGGTCCGCAAACACGTGCGGCGCTGCCTGGCTCAAGCGCGCAAAGCGCTCGGGGTCGTTGGCAAACGCCGTGCGCAAGTCAAAGTTGCGTGCGTCGGTGTTAAAACAGTTTTGAAGCGCAGCCCAGGCAGCGGTGCGGTCACATCGAATACGGGTCACGGTGATTCCCTTTTCTGCAAGGTCTTACGACGCCAGCAACAGTTGGTCGAGCTTGACGGCGTCAGCGCAGAACGCGCGAATGCCCTCCGCCAGTTTCTCGGTGGCCATGGCGTCTTCGTTGAGCGCCAGGCGAAAGCTGTTTTCATCGAAGTGCACAGTCTGCTGCTCCGACTGCTGTGCCGCCAACGGGTCCAGCACACGCGTGGGGGGTACATCCGTGGCCGCCAACGTGGCCAGCAAATCGGGGCTGATGGTCAGCAGGTCGCAACCTGCCAGTGCCGTGATCTGGCCCACGTTGCGAAAGCTGGCGCCCATCACTTCGGTGGCGATACCGAATCTTTTGTAGTAGTTGTAGATCTGTGTGACCGATTGCACACCGGGATCGTTGGCACCCGCCCGGTCGGCCTCCACCCAAGCGGCTCCGGCAGACTTTTTGTACCAGTCGTAGATTCGGCCCACAAACGGTGAAATCAGCTGCACCTTTGCCTGCCCGCAGGCCACCGCCTGGCAGAACGAAAACAGCAACGTCAAATTGGTGTGGATGCCTTTGCGCTCCAGCTGTTCGGCCGCCGCAATGCCCTCCCAGGTGGCCGCCACCTTGATCAACACGCGATCGCTGGCAATGCCCTGCGCCTGGTACAACGCGATCAACCGCTCACCGCGGGCCACGGAGGCCTGGGTGTCAAAGCTCAGGCGGGCATCCACCTCGGTGGACACGCGACCGGGGATGATGGACAAAATCTCGCAGCCAAAACGCACCAGCAAACGGTCCATGACCTCATCTAGCGGACGGCCCCGGTGTTGCGCCACGGTGTCGGCGAGCAAGGGCGCGTAGTCGGGCTTCTGGACCGCCTTCAAGATGAGCGAGGGATTGGTGGTGGCATCGGTCGGCCGAAAGGCCCCCATCTGCTTGAAATCACCGGTGTCCGCGACCACGGTGGTGAATTGTTTGAGTGCATCGAGTTGATTCATGCTTGAATTATCGGTGAAACAAAGTTACAGTACGACGTCTTCTTTCATGTAACTCCAAATTATGAGCTTTGATCTTGTCTTGTTCGGTGGCACTGGCGATCTAGCCTGGCGCAAACTCATGCCAGCCCTGTTTCAGGCGTTTCGCCACGGCACGCTGCCCGAGGGCGGACGCATCATTGGTGTCGGCCGGGACGATCTCAGCAGTGAGCAATACCGCACCCTGATGCAGTCGCGGTTTGACAAGGTCGACCTGTCCAAACGCCCCAGCGCCGAAGAGTTTGCCCGCTTTGCCGCCCTGCTGGACTTCGTCCGCATGGACCTGTCCAAGCCAGACGACTACGCACACTTGGCCAGCACCCTGCAGGCCCGCAATGCCGACACCGTGGTCATGTATTTGGCCACCGCACCTAACCTGTTTACCACCGTGTGCGAGCAACTAGCCGCAGCCGGCCTGAACACCCCGCGCACCCGCATCGTGCTGGAAAAACCGTTGGGCCATGACCTGGCGTCCAACCGGGCCATTAACCACACGGTGCGCCAGTTTTTTGAAGAAAAGCAGGTGTTTCGCATCGACCACTACCTGGGCAAGCCAGCGGTACAGAACCTGTTTGCTTTGCGCTTTGGCAATGCACTGTTCGAACCCCTATGGCGGCGTGAGCACATTGCCAACATCCAGATCACGATTGCTGAAGACCTGGGTGTGGAAAAACGTGGTGCGTTTTACGAAACCACAGGTGCCCTGCGCGACATGGTGCAAAACCACGCACTGCAACTGCTGTGCGCCATTGGCATGGAGCCGCCGATCAACTCCCACGCCGACGCGATTCGTGACGAGAAGCTCAAGGTACTGCGCTCACTCAAACCCTGGACCCAGGAGTCGTTGTCGCAGGACGTGGTGCGCGGGCAATACGCCAGCGGCAGCATCGATGGAACCAAGGTGCCGGGCTACCGCGAAGAGTTGGGGGTCAACCCGCAGAGCAACACCGAAACCTTTGTTGCCCTGCGCACCGAGATTGCCAACTGGCGCTGGGCCGGCGTGCCGTTCTATATCCGCACCGGCAAACGCCTGGCCGGGCGCGACGCCCGCATCGTCGTCAACTTCCGGCCCACACCGCACGCGATTTTCAATTCGCAAATCGGGGTTGCCAATCGTCTGGTAATCAACCTGCAACCCAAGGACGGGCTGGAGCTGCACCTGCTGGCGCAGGGCCAAGCCAACCGCCAGGCCAAACCCGGCGCCGCGCAGGCCCTGGTACCCGTGCAACTGGACCTGGACTTTGACAAGCGCTTCGGCTCGGAGCGGGTCGGCGCCTACGAGCGCTTGCTGCTGGACGTGATTGACGACCGACTGAACCTGTTCGTGCGCAGCGACGAGCAGGAAGAGGCCTGGCGATGGGTCGAACCCATGCTGGACTTCTGGGCCAACGACGCGCAGGGCCTGCGCCCGTATGCGGCCGGCACCTGGGGGCCGAGTGCGTCGAGCGCTATGATTGCGCGAGACGGACATTGTTGGTCCGAAGAAAGCTAAACATGCTTGACCGTATCCAGGCCGCGTTGCCATCACTGGCCCCTGCTGAGCAGCGTGTGGGCAAACTGTGCCTTGCGGACCCGCGTACATTTGCCAAGCTCCCGGTCAGCATACTGGCCGACCGTTCGCACGTCAGCAAACCCACGGTGGTGCGCTTCTGCCGCAGCGTGGGTTACGATGGCCTGGCGGACTTCAAACGCAAACTGGCCGGTACAGTCAACGAGGGCGTGCCCTTCATCCACCGCAGCGTGGACACCGATGACAAGACCTCGGACGTGATGGTCAAGGTCATCGACAACACCGTGGCGGCCTTCCTGAAATACCGCAACGAGGCCAGCACCATAGCCCTGGAGAAAGCCATTGCCGCGCTGATGGCGGCCTATCGGGGCAAAAACCGCATTCTGTTTTTTGGCGTCGGCAACTCCGGCGTCGTAGCGCAAGATGCGCACCATAAGTTCTTTAGGCTCGGAGTCAACACCGTTTCCTACAGCGACGGCCACATGCAGGTCATGAGTGCGTCCGCACTGGAGCCCGGCGACTGCGTGGTGGTGATCAGCAATTCAGGCCGCACGCGCGACCTGATGGACGCCTGCGACATCGCGCGCAAGAACGGTGCAACCACCATCGTGATTACCGCCAGCGGTTCGCCGTTGGCCAGCGCAGGCCATATTCACCTCAGCGCCGACCACCCGGAAAGCTTCGACAAATACAGCCCTATGGTTTCTCGCCTGCTGCACCTGATGATCATTGACATCCTGGCCACTTGCATGGCGCTGCGCATTGGCGGCGACACGCTGCAGCCCTTGCTGCGCGAGATGAAGAGCAATTTGCGTAGTAAGCGCTATACCTGAATCTCTTGGGCATTAAAAAACCCCGCTACGTTGCCGTAGCGGGGTTTTTTGACTTTAAACCGTCAGCTGGCGTAAGCCAGCGTCAGATCAGAAGTTCATGCGAACGCCAACACCGTAGATGTCAGCATCAACAGCGGACTTGCCGCCAGCCTTGCCAGACTTGCCGTCACGACGGTAGTTAGCGTAAGCGGTAGTACGCTTGCTCAGGCTGTAACCAGCGTACAGCAGGTAGTCGGTGTCGTCAAAGCCGGTGTCTTGAGCGACGTCAACAACGAACTTCCATGGGCCCATGGGGATAGAACCACCCAAGCTGTAACCAGTGGAAGTACCAGCTGCGTCCTGGAACGAACCAGCAACGGTGAAGGAACCGAAGTTGTAGCTAGCGCCCAAAGCGTAGTTACCATCGGTGGATGCACCAGCAGCGACCTTGTCGTTCTTCCAGTAGGACAGGCCAACAGCCAATGGGCCAGCAGCGTAGGTTGCGTTCATGTCGAACTTGCTACCCAAACCGCCACCTTCGATGCCATCCAACTCGGTCACATAGCCCAGGGACACGCCGAAACCGGACATGGCCATGGTGTAGCTGAATTCGCGGTTGTTACGCGAACCGCCGCCAGCAAAGGCGAACTGGTTAGCCACTGCGGAGAAGTTGGCAGCGCCAGTCAGTTCCCAGGTAGCAACACCGAAGAACGATGGGGACAGAGTGCGGCCAGCCTTGAAACGGCCGATGCTGGTGTCCAGAGCCAGGTATGCGTAACGAGCGCTGGTCACATCAGCAGCGCCAGTGGAGTAGTCGATGTTTTGCTCGAAGTGAGCAGTGGCCTTCATGCCGCTGCCGAGGTCTTCAACAACCTTGATGCCCCAACGGCTGTTGCCGTCGTTGGTAGCGTCATTGGTCTTCATGTTGGCGTCGCTCTTGACGCCGGTAGCGTTGATCGCGCCGAGGGACACGTCAGCAACACCGTACAAAGTAACTTGCGCCATGGAGGCGGTCGAAGCGGCCAAAACGGCCAAAGCGATGAGGGTTTTTTTCATTTCGGGTTTCTCAAAAAGGTTAAACAGCGGGCTCAGGTCCTACGGGATCAGAACCCCGGGCCAACCTCCTAGTTCAGGAAGTTGGGTCTATTGCACCAGACCCATGCCGGTTTGGCAAAGCATTGGCCCCAAAAAGGCCTGAAAAACCCTAAATCCAACGCCTTCCGTTGCAGGGTTGCAACAATTTGTTTCTCCCCTTTGACTATCCATTCACGCTAGACTCGTACACCGATCTTTTTACGGAGTTTCACCATGGATTCGCTGCTAAATGCCGCTGATTCCGCCCTGCGCACGTTGTTTGCGCGCCCCCACGCCACGCAAGCTTGCCCCACCGTGGCCGACCAGGTAACCCGGCTCGACGCGGCTGAAAGCCGCTCCTCCGCGGGCCTGATGCGGGTTAACCATGTGGGGGAAGTTTGTGCCCAGGCGTTATATACGGCACAGGCGCTAACCACGCGCAACCCGGCGTTGCGCGAGCAATTCACGCGGGCTTGCGTAGAGGAAACCGACCATTTGGCCTGGACGGCTGAGCGTTTGTCCGCATTGCATTCCCGTCCATCCCTGCTAAACCCGCTGTGGTACGCCGGGGCCTTTGGCTTGGGCCTGCTGGCTGGCCGGTTGGGGGACAAAATCAGCCTAGGGTTCGTGGCGGAAACCGAGATTCAAGTGGGCGCCCACTTACAAAGTCACCTTCACCGGCTACCGATCAGCGACCACGACTCACGGGCCATTGTGGCGCAGATGCGCGATGACGAGCTGCGCCATGCCAGAGACGCCCAGGACGCCGGAGCCATGGAACTGCCGCGGCCGGTCAAAGACCTGATGCGCGCTGCCGCCAAGGTGATGACGACCGTTGCCCAGCGCGTCTAAGCGAACCGCTTACGAGCAGCGCTCCTAGCCTTCGATCAGTTCAAAACTGGTCGTAATGTCGGCCGTTGCGGCGAGCATGATGCTGGCCGAGCAGTACTTCTCGTGGCTCATTGCAATGGCACGCTCTACCGCCGTGGCGGGCACGCCTTTGCCGGTCACAGTGAAATGCATATGAATTTTGGTGAAGACCTTGGGGTCCTTGTCTGCGCGTTCAGCGGTCAACTTCACAGTACAACCTTGCACCGCATGGCGCCCGCGTTTGAGGATGAGGATCAGGTCATAGGCCGTGCAGCCACCCGTGCCTGCCAACACGGTCTCCATGGGCCGTGGCGCCAGATTCTGCCCACCATTTTCCGATTTGGAGTCGTCCGGTGCCCCATCCATGACCAAGGTATGGCCACTGCCTGTTTCGGCCACAAAACCCATAGCAGAGCGTGTGTTCAGCCCTCCCGTCCAGCTAACTGTGCATTCCATACTCTCACTCCTTGGCATTCATCGCGAACAGCGTCGTCGGTAAGGTGGCGATTATCATGCGTACACACTTACCCGCGCTCATGACGACCAAACTGCCCAAACCCCTCACGCCTGCCGATTACCTTAAAAAGATCCTGACGGCGCGTGTCTACGATGTCGCCACGGAGTCGGCTCTGGAGCCTGCCAAACAGTTGGGCAAGCGACTGCACAACACCGTGCTGCTCAAACGCGAAGACCAGCAACCGGTGCGCAGCTTCAAACTGCGTGGTGCCTATAACAAGATGGCCCAGCTCAGCGCAGAGCAACTGAAAAACGGCGTAATCTGCGCATCTGCTGGCAACCATGCACAGGGTGTCGCCCTGAGCGCACACAAGCTAGGCACGCGCGCCGTCATCGTGATGCCCACCACCACGCCGCAGGTCAAGGTCGACGCGGTGCGCGGTTTTGGCGGTGAAGTGGTGCTGTTTGGCGATAGCTACTCCGACGCATACGCCCATTCGCTCACGCTGCAAAAGAAGCAGGGACTGACCTTTGTCCATCCGTTCGACGACCCCGACGTCATTGCCGGCCAGGGCACGATCGCCATGGAAATGCTGCGTCAAGTGCAAACGCTGCAGACCCGCAGCAACCCTGCGGGGCAGGCCCTGTCAACCCGCCCCGCGCTGGACGCGGTATTCGTCGCCATTGGCGGTGGTGGGCTCGTCTCGGGCGTTGCAAACTACATCAAGGCGGTGGACCCGCGTATCAGGGTCATTGGCGTGCAGATGAATGATTCGGACGCCATGATCCAGTCGGTCACATCCAAAAAGCGCGTCACGCTCGCGGACGTGGGGTTGTTCTCCGACGGCACCGCGGTGAAGCTGGTTGGCGAGGAAACCTTCCGTATTGCCCGCGGGCTGGTGGATGAGTTCATGACCGTGGACACCGATTCGGTCTGCGCCGCCATCAAGGACATTTTTGTCGATACACGCAGCATTGTTGAGCCCGCCGGCGCCCTTGCCGTCGCCGCTATCAAGCAATACGTGGCGAAGAACAAGACCCGAGGCGAAACCTACGCCGCCATTTTGTGCGGCGCCAACATGAACTTTGACCGGCTGCGCTTCGTGGCCGAGCGTGCCGAGGTGGGTGAGGAGCGCGAGGCATTGTTCGCGGTCACCATTCCAGAAGAGCGCGGCAGCTTCAAGCGCTTTTGTGAACTGATTGGCGAACTGCCGGGCGGACCACGCAACGTGACAGAGTTCAACTACCGCATCAGCGACTCGGCCCAGGCGCACGTGTTTGTCGGCATCACCACGCAGGGCAAAGGCGAATCGCTGAAGATTGCCGCCAATTTCACCAAACACAAATTTGCCACACTCGATCTGACCCACGACGAGTTGGCCAAGGAGCACGTTCGCCACATGGTGGGCGGCCACTCCGCACTGGCTGAAAACGAACGCCTGTTGCGTTTTGTGTTTCCAGAGAGGCCCGGCGCCCTGATGAAGTTTTTGAGCTTGATGCGCCCGGGCTGGAATATCAGCCTGTTCCACTACCGCAACCAAGGCGCAGACTACGGTCGCATTCTGGTCGGTCTACAGGTGCCCAAGGCCGACGACAAGGCATTTGCCAAATTCCTGCAAACCCTGGACTACCCGTATGTGGAAGAGACCGCCAACCCGGTGTACCGCATGTTTTTACGCAGCTAACGCCGCACCGATCTGACAGGAGTCTGGCATGGCAATGACACTGGATGGCAAACTGGTCGTGGCGATTTCCAGCCGCGCCCTGTTTGATTTTGAAGAAGAGAATCAGGTCTTTGAGCAGGCAGACGACACCGCGTATATGCACCTGCAACTGGAGCGACTGGAAATACCGGCCAAGCCTGGCGTCGCGTTCTCTCTGGTGCAAAAACTGCTCGCTTTCAACGAAGAGCTGTCGCAAGAGGTCGAGGTCGTCATTCTGTCGCGCAACGACCCCGTTAGTGGCCTGCGGGTCATGAAGTCGGCCGCACACTACGCGCTGCCCATCATTCGCTGCTCGTTCACCCGCGGTGAGCCGCCCTGGCGTTACCTTAAGCCCCTGCGTGCCAACCTGTTCTTGAGCACGCACCTGAGCGATGTGCGGGCTGCCCTTTCTGCCGGCGTGCCTGCCGCGCAGGTGTACCCGCAATCCGCGCACGCCAGTGATGCGCACCCCAACGAAGTGCGCATCGCCTTTGACGGCGACGCCGTTCTGTTCAGTGACGAGGCTGAGCGCATCTACCAGTCCCACGGGTTGAACGCGTTTCAGCAACACGAGACCGACAAGGTATCTCTGCCCTTGCCCGATGGTCCCTTCAAACCCCTGCTGGTCGCTTTGCACCGCCTGCAGCAGGCAGCCACGCCGCGCATGCGCATACGCACCGCGCTGGTCACGGCCCGCAGCGCGCCCGCACATGAACGCGCCATCCGCACGCTGATGAACTGGAACATCGCCGTCGATGAAGCCATGTTCCTGGGCGGGCTGGACAAGGGTGAATTCTTGCGCGAGTTTGAGCCGGACTTCTTCTTTGACGACCAGACCGGCCACATCGAATCCGCCGCCCGCCACGTGCCGTCCGGTCATGTGGCCAGCGGCATTCGCAACTGATCAGGCAGGAGTGGACTCCGTCAGGTAGCCCGCAAAGCCCTTGGCCCGCAGCAGACAGGCGGGGCATTCGCCGCACCCGTATCCCCAGGCATGGCGGTGGACACGGTCGCCCAGATAACAGGTGTGGGTGTGCTCCACGACCAGATCCACCAGCGGCTGACCGCCCAGGTCATGCGCCATGGCCCAGGTGGCGGCTTTGTCGATCCACATCAGGGGGGTTTCGATCAAAAACCGTTTGTCCATACCGAGTGACAACGCCAGTTGCATAGCCTTCATGGTGTCATCGCGGCAATCCGGGTAACCGGAAAAATCGGTTTCGCACACCCCCGTAACAATCACCTGCAAGTCGCGCCGGTAGGCCACCGCCGCCGCGAGGGTCAGGAACAGCAGGTTGCGACCGGGCACAAAGGTATTGGGCAACCCGGTGCTTTCCATGCGGAAGGCGGTTTCGCGGGTGAGCGAGGTCTCGCTGACCGAGCCGAGCACGGCCAGATCCAGCAAATGGTCTTGCCCCAGCTTCGGCGCCCACTGAGGGAATTGCGCGCGGATCTCCCGCAAAACCACGAGCCGTGCGTCGAGCTCGACGCTGTGGCGCTGGCGGTAATCAAAGGCAATGGTTTCCACGCGCGCGTAGCGTTGCAAAGCGTGGGCCAGACAGGTGGTGGAGTCCTGTCCACCGGAGAAGAGTACGAGGGCGCTGGTATGCATAGCCCCAATGGTAGATCAGAGCCGTTCGTTCTTCTTGATCGTCGGGTGGTCGTAGACCAGCACTTGTTTGGCAAGGTCGCCAGGCACTTCGGAAGGTACAACCGCCGTGGGTGGATTCAACTGGTTGCTCACTTGCTCAAGCTGGACCGCGCTGGCACCGGCCGTCCACATCTTTTCAAGATGCTCCATCAACACCTTGTACATCGGCTTGGGTGGTGGATTTTCCACTTTCTCAGGGGCGGGGCGGTGGATGGTCCAGTCGCGTGGCGTCGTAGCAGCCTCGGAACCGCGTCTGGCTGGGTCCGAGACGCTGGTGTACACCGGCTCACCCTCGTTGGTCTTCAAGGCGGGATTCACCATGTCCACCACGCTGGGGACAGGCTGAATGCCGGGATGTGCGCTGACCGATGGATTGACCGGAGCAACCGGAATGACCCTGTTTGCCCCAGCCGAAACCACATCTGCGCCGCTAGGCCGCAAATGGGGTGTTCGATCAATGGTAGGCAATTGCATTTTGTTTGGGCTTTTGGCCCCTCCACTTACTTTTCTTCGTAGACGTATGTTTCTTAACGGCAGATTTAGAGGGTTATTTAGGGCTATTTTCAAAAAAATTTGAAAAAACCCCGGAAATACTTGCCATCAGTCAAATCGCACCACTTTGGTGCAATCCAACCGAGCGTGTCCAGCTATTCCACAAATCGCTGCGCCACGTATCCGACTGTGCAGGCACCCGCCACGAGGCCCTCAAAGGCACCGGCGCCCGCATATACCAGGTGACGCCACCAGTCGATGCGATTGACATCCAGCGCTACTTGGGGCCCGGCTCCACACTACAGCAGCAATCGATCAACATATGCTATGCTATTGATAGCAATGAGTCTATATCTCATGAGAGCTAGAGGCATTTTTAATATTGAATTACCATACAGGACAAATTAACATACCTATTTTGGGTATGTATATCCTCGATTGGTATGGTGACGCCGACCAGCGCGCCTTGGGCAGCACGTCACTGGCAAGGTACATTGCCATCCATGCAAGCTTTGTTAGACACCATCGCGCAGATGCCACTGCCCCTTGACGCCCAGCGCATGTTCCACGGCCGTGGCGGCCTGCACCCGGGCTGTGAGCACTGGTCGCTGGATGCCTTCCCACCGGTTTGGCTGCTAACCAGCTTTCAGCCGTCCACCGACGCGGAGCTGGCCAGCGTGCACACCGCGCTGAGTCAACGGCTGCAACAGTTAGCCCCTGAGCAGCCGCTAACTTGGGTCTACCAATGCCGCCACAAGGGTCAAACAGAGACGCGTTTGATGGCGGGCACCGTGCCCACCCCACATATCGTCACCGAAGATGGCGCGCGCTACCTCGTGCATTTGCTCAAGGGACAGAACCATGGCTTCTTTCCCGATATGGCTCAGGGCCGGCGCTGGGTGCGTGCGCACGTAGCGCAGCGCCCCGGCATCAAGGTACTCAACCTGTTTGCCTACACCGCTGCGTTCTCGGTCGTGGCCTTGCAGGCGGGTGCCAAGCAGGTGATCAATGTCGATATGAGCCACGGTGCCATGGCCCTGGCGCAGCAGAACCACCAACTCAATGGCCTCCTGGCTAGGGCCAGTTTTTGGGCCCACGACATCTTTTCGACCTGGGGCAAGATTCAGCGCGGTGGCCCTTACGACCTCATCATCATTGACCCGCCCAGCTTTCAAAAGGGTAGCTTTGTGGCCACCAAAGACTACGCCCGGGTGCTGCGCCGTCTGCCTGAACTGTGGGCGCCTGGCGGGTACGCCTTGCTGTGCCTTAACGCGCCCGAACTGGACAGCAGCTTTTTGCAAAATCTCATGGCCGAACTGGCCCCGGAGTTCACGTTTGTAGAACGTGTGGACAATCCACCAGCCTTTGCCGATGCGTCACCGCAGCGCGCCCTCAAGGTGCTGGCCTACCAAACCCCTGCGTCCTATGCAGCCGCAGCCGCAGCCGCAGCCGCTGCAGCTGCAGCTGCAGCTGCAGCAACTGTAGCGAATGATTGACTGGAAACCCTTTCAATGACCCCAACACCCAAAAAGAGAATTCTCATCATTGGCGCCAACTTTGCTGGGCTGACTGCAGCCATCAAACTGCCCAAGACCTGCGCGGTGACCGTTGTCGACCCATCGCCCCACTTCGAGTGGATTCCGGGGATTCACGAAATTCTCTCCGGTGTCAAAACACCCCAAGGCCTGCGACTCAACCGCTCCGAGATCATCACCCGTGCAGGGCACCGCTTTGTGCAAGACAGCGTCATTCACATTGACACGCGTCGGCGCCGGGTCACGACGGCCGGTGGCGACACCCTGCCTTTTGACGCGGCCATCGTCGCCGTGGGCGGCATCAACAACAACTACCACATACCCGGAGTAGATAGCCACACCTGGCCGTTTCGAACCGTCGCCGACAGCCAGGCCATTGAAAAGCGAATGGAAGCATTGCAGCACAAGCCTGCCCCCCAGCACGTCGTCGTCGTGGGTGGTGGCCTGTCGGGCGTCGAGGCACTGGGCGAACTCCTGCGACGCTACCGCCATCGCCAGCAGATTTCCTTCACCATGATCGAGGCCAGCAACCAGCTGATGCCCGGCTTTCCAAAAGCACTGGACGCGGACTTGCGACAGATGTGCCAGGAGCACCGGGTGTCGTTTCACACGGGGGAATCGGTTGAGCGCGTAACGCCCAAAGGCGTCTGGCTGACGTCCGGCAAACGGCTGCCTTCGACCCTCACCATCTGGGCTGCCGGTCTGGCACCCCCGCCTCTGTTGCGTGAAGCAAAGCTGATCCGCCCACCCCACACCTGGGCAGCCGTGTACCAGAACCTGCAGAGTCGCCACACCCCGAGCGTCTTTGTGGTTGGCGATGCGGCGGCCCTCCCCAAACCGGTCAGCAAACAGGCCTACAACGCCATCGACATGGGTGCCTTGGCGGCGCAGAACGTGATCCGCTGGCTGGCGGATGAAAGTCTGAGGGATTTCAAGGCGCCCGCCACGCCGATCCTTTTGGCCTTTGGCGACCTGCAGACCTACCTGGTGGTCGGCAAGACCGTGCTGGCCAGCAAAACCCTGGCCGGCGCCAAGGAGGGGGTCTACCAGTTCTTTATGGCGCAAACCGCGCCGCAGCCTGGATTGCAGGGTGTGCCCGGCGCGCTGCGCCGGTTGCGCAAGAGCTGGAAGGAGCTTGTGGTGCCCGGTCTGCTGACCATCAAAGACTTTCGCTCCTCACCTGATTGGCGTCCCTTGAAACTGCTGTGACACAGGACACACCGCAGGCCGCAGTAGCGCGCGATGCGATGCGGTGCCCGAGGCACAATCAGAACTTGCGCTCGAACGCCGTCAGCGCGCTCTCCAGCTGCCACTGCAGGCGCGCCTTTGGGCTTTGCTCCAGATGGGTCTGGCAGCGCGCAGTGGTCTTGGTGGCGCCTGGCCGGCTGCCCGCGCAGGCGGGTGCAGCACTCAGGCGATCCACGTCTTTCCACAGCGGCGCACCTTCCACAAACGCGAAGTGCAGACTGTTGCGCGCCATGGTTTTCAGCTGCCGGTAGCTCACGTTCTGCTCCTGCACTGCCTTCACGTATTCGTGGGTCATTTCCGAGCGCGATACGCCTTCGTCATCGGTGGCCAGTGCAGTCGGCACACCGTACTTCAGATAAGCCGACAGCGGGTGCTGGGCGCCGCTGACGCCCAGAATGCCGGTGTTGCTGGTCAGGCATATTTCCACCATGACCTTGTTGCGCGCCATGGTTTTGAGCAGGCCCACGGCATCGTCTTCCTGCATGACGGCAACTCCGTGACCAATGCGCGAGGCGTGGCCCAGCGCGATGGACTCGCGAATATGAAAGCGCAGCCCCTCGGGCGGCACCAGGCCGGGCACCAGCTCCCCCGCGTGCAGCGTCACCTGCACCTTGGGGTAGACGCTGTGCAGGTAGTCCAGCAGGCGCATGTGCAGTGAAAAATCGCGCATAGGCACCAGTGCGTCTTCCGGCATCACCAGGTTCAGCCCGACCACCTGGGTGTCCGCACGGCTGGCCAGTTCAAACCCGGCCAGCATCTGCGCAAAAACGATCTCCTTGGGCAGGCCGCGCAGCACCTGGTACAGGTAGCGCACGGTCACCGCGCAGCCGGGCGCAGCCTGTGGCGTGCCGCAGCGCAGAATCTCGGCCTTGCGTGCGTTGGCACGCTTCAGCTCATCGGTGGCAGCCTGGGCGGCCGCGGGCATACCGCCTTCCAGCATGGCGGCGCGCATCGTGCCAAAGTCGTCATTCCACTGCGCCTTGGCCGCCACTTTGCCCACGCCCGAGCCGCCGGGGGTCAACATCAACTCCAGGTAGCTGACCTGTCCCGCACTGGCACGTGCCGCCACCTCGGCCAGCATGTCACCGGTGCGGCTCTTGTTGGACAAGCCAAACTTGCCAAAACTGTCAAAGAACTGGTCGTGGCCGCTCAGGCCGGAGGTGGCGGCGTTGCGCATGGACCAGGCATCGATCAAGCGGCGGTACAGCACGCCATCAAGCTGCGCGTCTTTGGCCGCAACTTGACCCAGCGTGGGATCGCAGGGAGGCTTTACCACCGTCAATGTTTTGGGGTCCACGCACAAGCCGTCCTCAACCGCCCAGCCAATCATCGACTCGGCATAGATGGCACCCGATAAATGGCTGTGCAGGTCGCCGCCCTTGGGCATGTCTTTCAGAAAAGCCCACAGTTCGGGCGGCTGCGCACGAATGGTCCGAAAGTGCGCTTCGGTGCGCTGCTGCGGGCCCAAGCCCGGCTTGGCCTGCGCGAACGTTGGCGCGCTCAGGCTGGCTGCCAGCGCCACGCCCATGCAAAGGCTCTTCAGTATGGTGGTGTTATTCATTGGATTTCTGCTCCCTCGGTTGTGAACGCGCAATGGTATGGTTTTCAGCAACAGCTCCTGGAATTGGCCAGTCAGATCGGGTTCTTGTAAGGCGCCAGTTCAGCCAGCACCAACGCATACACCTCGTCCAACACCGGATTGGGCGCGCGTTGAGTGCGTTGAACCCACGCCACTTGCGATTCCAGCCCTTGCGTGGGAAACGGCAGCTGCACCAGGGCATCGCATGCCAACAACTGCTGGGCACTGGCCAGCATGCCCGCGTACACCGCGTCGCTTTGGCTGACCACCTCGAGCAGGCTGGCAACGTCCTCGCAGCGCAGTGATACGAATGAGGCCGGATGGGCCTGTGGACCAAAGCGGTCCACCAGCTTGTGCCCCAGCGAGTCGCTGACCTCGGTGCTGGCAATCGGGTACTGCAGCACGTCTTCCAGGTTGACAGCCCGCTTTCGGTTCAGCGGATGGCCCTTGCGGCACATCAACCCTATGGCGAATTCGCCCACTTTCTCCACTTGCAGATCACCACTGGCATGGGGCACTGAGCGCAGATCCACCACCAGCGCGTCCAGCCGGCGCTCCCGCAAAGCGCTCACCTGCTGCTCCATCGGTCCCAGTGAAACGGTGATGCGCATGCCCCCCGCGTGCTGGGCAGCAAAGCGCAACAAGGGTCGAGTGAGCAGGGCATTGGGCGTCGGGCTCAGGCCGATGCGCACATGCCCGGCGTTGCCGCTCGCATGGTGCTGCACGACCTGCAACAACTCATCGGTTTGGGCCACCACCTGGCGCGCATGGGCCAGCACGGTGCGCCCGATGGGCGTGAGGGCGTTGCGGTGCCCCACCCGGTCGACCAAGGTCACCCTCAGATTGCTCTCCAACACCGCAATACTGCGGCTGAATGCCGCTTGCGAACGGCGGTTCTGGTCTGCGGCGCGGGTAAACGAGCCGCTATCAGCCAGCGCCAGGAAGTTGCGAAGTTGGGCAATGGAAGCGTTCATAGCATGCAATAAAGCGATTGAATCGACACAAATTATGCATTTGACACAAACTCACATGGCTTCTAGCATCCTCCCACCCAGCGCAACCCACGGGATGCAGCTATCCGACCGACTCCGTAGAAGGTGAATCCCGGTGATTAAAAAAGTACTTCTCTCCGTAGGCGCCGTTTTGCTCCTGCTCGTTGCCGCAGTGGGCGTCAACACCGCCCGCAAGGGCTCGCAGCAAATGGCAGTTCCGCCGCTGGCACCCATCCAGGTAGACGAGGCGGGGGCTGCTACCCGGTTGGGCGAGGCGGTGCGCCTGAAAACCATCTCGTCACGCGATGACGCCAAACTCAATGCCGACCAGTTTTTGGCGTTTCATGCGCTGCTGCAGGCCAAGTTCCCGAAAGTGCACGCTAGCCTGAAGCGTGAGACCGTGGGCGACCTGAGCCTGCTCTACACCTGGGAGGGAACCGACCCCAAGGCCAAACCCATCATGCTGCTGGCCCACCAGGACGTGGTGCCTGTAGCACCCGGCACCGAGGGTGACTGGCAAGTTGAACCGTTCTCGGGCCTCGTGAAAGACGGATTTGTGTGGGGCCGTGGCTCCTGGGACGACAAAGGCAACCTGATGTCGCAACTGGAGGCGGTGGAAATGTTGGTCGCCTCTGGTTACAAGCCTGCGCGCACGGTCTACCTGGCCTATGGTGCGGACGAAGAGGTTGGCGGGTCCCGCGGTGCCGCCAAGATTGCAGCGCTGCTCAAAGAGCGCAAGGTGCAACTCGACTTTGTAATTGACGAAGGCCTGCTGGTGCTCGACGGCGTGTTACCAGGCCTCAAGCAACCCGCCGCCTTGATTGGCGTGGCAGAAAAAGGCTACATGTCCGTGGTGCTGAAGCTGTCAGCCACACCCGGCCACTCGTCCATGCCGCCCAAGCAGGGCACCAGCGCCATTGCCATGATGAGCGCGGCCCTGAAGCGCCTAGATGACGAGCAACTGCCCGCCGGCATTCGCGGCGTGGCCAGTGAAATGTTTGACATCCTGGCACCCGAAATGGGTGGCTTCTCAAGGGTAGCCCTGTCCAACCTGTGGCTGTTTGGCCCCGTAGTGCAAAAGCAATTCGAAGGCGCTGGCAGCACCAACGCCATGATTCGCACCACGACCGCCCTGACGATTATGAATGCAGGAAATAAGGAAAACGTGTTGCCCGGCCGTGCCGAGGCCACGGTGAACTTTCGCATCCTGCCCGGAGAGACCACTGAGCAAGTGATGGAGCACGTGCGCTCCAAGGTCAGCGCCGTAGTACCGGCTGAGAAGTTTGAGCTGTTTGCGCTGCCGGGCGCAGTGAGCGCGTCCAAAGTGGCTCCCACGAACTCTGTGCAATACAAGGTGCTGAGCAAGACCATCCGTGAAATCTTTCCGGACGCGCTAGTCGCACCCGGCCTGATGGTGGCCGGCACGGACTCGATCCACTACGGGGAGATTAGCGACCATATCTTCAAGTTCTCGCCGGTGCGCGCCAACTCGGAAGACCTGAAGCGCTTTCACGGCAACAACGAGCGCCTGAGCACGGGCAACTATGCCGACGCCATTCGCTTCTACCACCGCCTGATCACCGAGACGGTGGCAGCCCAGGGGAATTGAGGCAACGGCATAGCGCCTGCGAGCCTATACTGCACCTACTGCGCCGGTCAGTCCGCCGCAATAGTGTTTTATGACTGGAATTGGGCAGACCGCGCTCAGACAATCAGAAGGCCAAGCGATGCACGGTGGAGAGGTCAACAAATACGCCGCGCTCCTGCATCATTTCTTCCAAATGCCAAAAGCTCAAGGGGTAAGCTGCGTACCAACGGGCGCATACCAGCATCACTTCCAATGGACAGTGCAGTTTCTAGAGTACATTGCGCAACTCGGGGATGATCGTGGTCTCGATCATGTTTTGCCTACAGCCATTGTCATGCTTGGACACCCTATTGCGACAGAACCGTGGTGATAGCCCTGAATATTTGTATTCTCGTACTTTAATGCAATAATTATCAAAAGTGCATAGAAAATGAGCCAAGACGCCAACATCAAAGCTGAGAAAAAAAAAGGCCCCAAAAGAAGACCCTCCAAGCTGGCGCCGTCGGTGCACAGCGGGCCAAACGGCGACACGGTGAGCGCTCGACCGGTCCGGCGTGGCGACCTGGAAGCGGTGATTGAAATTGACAACTTGGTCACAGGGATAGAGAAAGTTGATTATTGGAAGTCGCTGTATCGCAAATACGCTGATGCAGTGGCGACTGGCCAACATTTCTTGGTGGCGGTGTCAGGCGACAAGGTTGTTGGTTTTGTGATCGGTGAGGTACGTGACTGGGAGTTTGGATCGCAACCCTGTGGCTGGGTTTTTGCGATTAACGTACGCCCCGATGCCCGACTTGCGGGAACCGCTACTGCGCTCCTTAAGGGCATTTGCGAGGGTTTCCGAAAGGCTGGTGTGAGCAAGGTGCGTACTATGTTGGCCTGTGACAATACGCTCATTTTGTCTTTTTTCCGCAGCCAGGGCATGATGATTGGCGCCTTCCTCCCGCTGGAAATGGATCTTGGTTCTTGAGTCCCACCTTCGACAACGCAACGGACTTACCACCATGAAATTGCAA
>CAINUX010000179.1 GCA_903853895.1 uncultured beta proteobacterium
CTTCTTCCAGCGCTCCCACATCAGAGCCTTCTGGCTCTCAGAGTAGTAAATCCGAGGTCTTCGTTTCATCTGCAACACTCCTTCTGCTCATGCAGAATTTAAGGTGTTGCATCGACCGGTTGAATCCAAGGGCGGGAGCGGTCGTTCAGTTTGACCGCCTGATTTCTGGTTCTTGCAGGGGTTGTCGATTGTGTTAGCGCTAACAAATACATAGCAAACCCGAAAATTCCCGATCATTTCGACGAATTGCCGTGGTTGCTCGCACTTTGTTCATCAGCAGGCCGCCTTGTTCATAAGCGGTCTTTCAATGTGTGTCGCCATTTAATTGATGGCACAGAGATTACAGAGCAAGAAAATCAGCTATAAATCTTAGGCATCTCACCCGCGCACCTGCAAAAGTCCCGCTCCAAGGCACGACAACCACCTTATCCAGTGTTCCTTCTACCTGAGTCACCGGTCGCGTCTCGTCGAATACGAATGGCGATCACCTTCTCCATCTGCATGTCGTGCATGGCATTGGGCTGGCCGTTCGTGGACGCTGGGTATGAAGCCCTCCAGAACCTCCCAGGACTGATGTGGGAACTGCCGTTGAAGAAAGTAGTCAAAGCGTCATTACCAATACTTCTTGGGTTTTTCCTTTGGGCCGTAGCTGCTTCGTTCTTTCTTGCAACCGCGATAAAGATTGATTTTCCAGGGAAGTTTGAGCGACACTTTTCAAAAGTAGTATTCGTACGCAATTCAGCAATGGCGTGTCTTTGGCTCACAGTTCCGATTGCATTACTTTGGCTACTAGCAAACATATTCATTGCATAAACTCAGTGAGGCCTACCCCTCGCTTAAGCTGTAAATCAACGGGGCTGAATGTCGGCTGTCTGGCAATTTAGATGACCTGTATGCGTCTGTACGCGACGATCAATTGCTCAGTTCAATTCGCGGTTGCTGGTAGGGTTTGAACCGGAACAGTCGCGCGGCTTCCATTGCGCAACGCCCCCCGCCCTCTGCCCCATTTTTGAGTCTTTCATACCCAAATTGGGTTTTATTTAGTCTGCGTATCTCGACTTTTTTTAATAAAACTAACCGCTAGCCCTCGTTAAATCGACATAGTTAGCTATGAATTTTGTAGCATACAGCACCACGGACCGCAGGGTTGGTGGGCCGAGTGTTTCTTCGTCGGCCCCATTTGCGGTTGCTATAGAACAGGCGGGCCAACATACGCGTTGACGCAGCAATCTATGCGAACCGAAAACTGCCGCCCGCGAGCGTGGGCCAGAGAAGGGACACCCGGCCCACCGGCCCCGCCAAACTCGCACCACAAGAAATGGCTGCAATGCCTACCCTGAAAATTGAGCAACTCGGTTAACTGCAGTGCGATGCCTGCACTGCCGACCTGCCCGACACGACTTGCCGGCCATAGGCCAGCAGCCCCATCGCCAGGTGTACCAGCGCCGCACCCACCATGCCCAGCGCCATTCCCAGTTCCCGCAACGGCAGGGTCACAGCACCGGCAATGTGAGCGGCTGGTGCCTGAACGGCATCAAGGCTCGGCGTCCACTCAAAGAACACCGCTTGCTGCTGCGCACGTTCAAAGGGTTCCAGCACCAGATGCTGACCCGGGCTAACGGCCAGTTGCTCACCAGCGTGCAAGAAGTAATCGCCCAGCTCGTTGCCTGCGCCTGGGTGCGCAGCGCCTAGCGTTACCCACACTTGGCCTTGCGCAACACGCAACAATCCGGGCTGGCGCGGCTGCAGGCTGAGCGCCCGACCGGGGGCCAACTTCCAGAAACCGGGGACGGTGTCCTGGCCGTGAGAGGTTTGGAATTCCAGGAAGTTGCTGCTTGACATGGTGCGATCCTTTGTTGTGTTTGCCGCGTTTGATGCCCGAATGATCGCGGGATAACCCTTGATCGTCCAATGAAATCGGGATAAGCTATTCATTCCGTTTTCGCATCAATCAACAAAACCCCCTTCGCACTGCGCCATGCAACATTCCGAAAACCACCTGCGTACCCGGCCCATCGCCGTGGGCCACTTGCGCGCGTTCGAAGCCGTGGCCCGGCACCTGAACTTTCGTGCCGCGGCCGAAGAACTCTCGCTCACCCAAAGCGCGGTCAGCCGGCAGATACAGGCCATGGAAGAAGAGGTGGGTGTGCCCCTGTTCCTGCGCCATACCCGCGCGGTGGAACTGACCGGGGCCGGTGCCCAGCTGCTGCGGGCCGTGCTGCCGTCCCTTGAGCGCATGGACAGCACGGTGCGCCTGATACGGCGCAGCGCCGGCCGCAAGAGCGTGACCATCAGCACTTGGGCCTCGTTTGCATCCATGTGGCTGATACCGCGCCTCGAAGACTTTCAGAGTGCCCATCCGGACATCGACATCCGCATCGACGCCAGTGATGTGCCGGTGGACCTGGAAACGGCGGATGTGGACGTGGCCCTGCGGTACGCGCGACCGGCCCAGGTGCCACCGCAGGCGATCCGGCTGTTTGGTGAACAGCTCACACCCGTGGCCAGCCCCTGGCTGCTCAAGAGTGGGCACGCCTTGAAAAAGGGGACGGACCTGGTGCACTTTGGCCTGATCGAAGCCAGTGATTCGCACCGCACACAAAACCTGGAGTGGTTGACCTGGCGGCGCTGGATGGACACCCACAACTTCAAAACCCTGGAGCCCAAACGCTGGCTGTATTTCAATTATGCGCACCAGATTGCCCAAGCCGCACTGACAGGCCAGGGCCTGGCTCTGGCCCGCATGCCCCTGGTGGCGGACAGCCTGGCCAGCGGAGACCTGGTCGAGATCCTGCCCCACATGCGGCTGGAGTCGCCCATGGTCTATTGGCTGCTGGTCGGCCCCCGCGCCGTTGCGCGCCCGGAGATTGTGGCGTTTTGCGACTGGCTGCAGGTGCAGGCCCAGCTCACCCGCGTGGCCATTGGTGACTCATAGCTCGCCCATCGCCATCAGCGCGAGAACGTCAGGCTCCAGCAAATCATCCACTGAGGTGTCGGCATGGCTACGCAGGGACTGCCAGCCGAGCACCGCCACCATAACCAGGGCCAACAACACCACTTGCACCCGCACGGAGTGCAGGCCCAACTGCAAAGTGCCGCCAGTCCTACCCACCACTGGGTCCATGGCGGCGGTGCGCAAGGTCCACTGCGCCATGACGCGGGCCTGCAAATCGTTCAGGCCATCGGCCGGGGATTGGGCCAACGACTCTTGCAGGGTCTGGCGCAGTTGCACATCGGCGTCATGCGCTGGGGTTTGTTTGTTGTTCATGGTGAACCTCCTGAGAGTGCAGTTCGGAGTGCCAACTTCGCGCGGTACAGCAACTGGTGCGCCGCGTTAACTTCGATTTCCAGTGATCGCGCGATCTCGGCCACATCGGCATCGGCGTAGGCCCACATGCCCAGAGCCATGCGCTGCCTCGGCGGCAGAGACTGCATGGCGCGCTGGATTTCGCTGGCACTCACACGTGGTAGTTCGTTGTCGTGCAAGGTGTCAGCACGCTGATGGTCCTCAGCGATCTGTTCCAGCGCTTCATCCTCTGCGGTGAACTCCCGTCGCCGTGAAAGAAGTGTTCTGCAACGGTTGATGACAATGGTGTTGAAGTAAGTTGCCAACCGCGCACCACTGGCCTCGCTGGGCCGGCTGCTCCATAGACGCAGAAAAGACTCTTGCACGACGTCCTGCGCGTCCTCGGTCTTGCGCAGCATCTGCATCGCAAGCCCGTATGCCTGCGGAGTCAGTGCCTGCACCAGGGCGCTCGCACTCGGCGCGTGTCCGGCACAGGCTTTGTGCCACATCACCCAGTCATCCCCTGGCGGAAGGCCGGCGAACGTTCGCTCCACGGCACTGACCACTCGACCGCTCCAATGGCCGATGAAACCGGCCGACGATCGGGTTGAGCGGGTGTCTGTCATGGGCACGCTACCGTCCAGGGAGTTTTTCGCGCAGCGCTGCGCGTTCTTCGGGACTCAGCTTCTCCAGCATGGCGCGCCGTTGTGCGATCAGGTTCTGACGCTCTTCATTGGGCAACCCTCTGAGCTTCTCGCCGCGCTCTTCCTTGAACGCTTGGCGTTGCTCAGGGGTCATATTGCGCCATGTCTCTCGGGTTTTTTCAGCCAATGCCTGACGCTCTTGCGGACTCATGCCTTGCAGGCGATCCCGCAGATCCTTGCGAAACGCTTCCCGCTGCTGCGGACTCGCTTGGGCCAGTCTTCTGCGGATTTCTGCCCGTTGCAGGTTTTGCTGCTCGTGACTGAGAGACGCCCAGGCTATGGGGTCGGGCACGGCAACCGGTTGCGCATGCACAC
>CAINUX010000180.1 GCA_903853895.1 uncultured beta proteobacterium
CAGAACCCTCTGCCGCCCAGACTCCTAGGAAAATGTATGAGTAAACAATTTGATGTGATCGTTATTGGTGGTGGCCCCGGTGGCTATATCGCCGCCATTCGCGCCGCCCAACTGGGCTTCACCGTGGTCTGTATCGACGAGTGGAAAAATGACAAAGGCGGTCCGGCCTTGGGCGGCACCTGCACCAATGTGGGTTGCATACCCAGCAAGGCTCTGCTGCAATCCAGCGAGCATTTTGACCACGCCAACCATCACTTTGCCGAGCATGGCATTACGGTCAAGGGCGTGTCCATGGATGTGGCCAAGATGGTTGCCCGCAAGGACCTGGTGGTCAAACAGAACAACGACGGTATCCAGTACCTGCTGAAGAAGAACAAGATTGCGTTCTTCCACGGTCGCGGATCCTTCGTCAAGGCGGCTGATGGCGCTTACGTGATCAACGTTGCGGGTGCGACGGAGGAGTCATTGATTGGCAAGCAGGTCATCATCGCCACCGGCTCAAATGCCCGTGCCTTGCCAGGAACACCATTTGACGAGGAGCGCATCCTGTCCAATGATGGTGCACTGCGTATCGGCACGGTTCCCAAGAAGCTGGGGCTGATTGGCTCTGGGGTCATCGGGCTGGAAATGGGCTCGGTCTGGCGTCGCCTGGGTGCCGAGGTCACCATCCTGGAAGGTCTTCCAACCTTCCTGGGAGCAGTGGACGAGCAGGTCGCCAAGGAGGCGCACAAGGCCTTTACCAAGCAGGGTCTCAAGATCGAACTGGGTGTGACGGTGGGTGAGATCAAGTCCACCAAGAAGGGCGTCTCCATTGCCTATACCAGCGCCAAGGGCGAGGCACAGGTGCTGGACGTGGACAAGCTCATCATCTCGATTGGCCGCGTGCCCAATACCATCGGTCTCAATGCGGAAGCCGTTGGCTTGGCACTGGACGAGCGCGGTGCCATTGTGGTGGACGGCGACTGCAAGACCAATCTGCCCGGCGTCTGGGCGGTGGGCGACGTGGTGCGCGGCCCCATGCTGGCACACAAGGCGGAGGAAGAGGGCGTGGCGGTGGCTGAGCGCATTGCCGGACAGCACGGCCATGTGAACTTCAACACGGTGCCTTGGGTGATTTACACCAGCCCCGAGATTGCCTGGGTCGGTCGCACGGAGCAACAACTCAAGGCCGATGGCGTGGCGTACAAAGCGGGCTCGTTCCCGTTCCTGGCTAACGGTCGTGCCCGGGCGTTGGGCGACACCACCGGCTTTGTCAAGTTTCTGGCCGATGCCACGACGGACGAAATTCTGGGTGTGCACATCGTGGGTCCGCAGGCCAGCGAGCTGATTTCCGAGGCCGTCGTAGCGATGGAATTCAAGGCAAGCGCCGAAGACATTGCCCGTATCTGCCATGCGCATCCATCCTTGAGTGAAGCCACCAAGGAGGCTGCCCTGGCGGTGGACAAACGGACCCTGAACTTCTGACTGTTATGTGATTAAAACGGCTGCTAGCCATCGTGGAATAAGCGCGAGCAGCTATTTAATTGATAGCATTCAGGAGTTATTGCCTTGACCGTCAAGCAGATATACGAAGCCGAACTCACCCTGCGGGGCTATGCCTCAGACCCGGCCCAACTGCGGGCCATTGAGGCGCTTGAGCGGTGTGCGCTGGAGTGGACCGCGTTCAAGGAAAAGCGCTCCAACGCGTTGAAAAAGCTGATCAACCGCCCGGACATCCCCCGCGGGGTCTACATGTTTGGCGGGGTAGGGCGCGGCAAAAGCTTTCTCATGGACTGCTTCTACAACGCCGTTCCCCTTAAACGCAAGACACGGTTGCACTTTCACGAATTCATGCGCGAGGTGCACCGCGAATTGGCGGACCTGCAGGGCACTGTCAACCCGCTGGATGAGCTAGCCAAACGCATGTCCAAGCGCTTCCGGTTGATTTGTTTTGATGAATTCCATGTGGCCGACATTACCGATGCCATGATCCTGCACAGGCTATTGGCAGCGCTGTTTGATAACGGGGTGGGTTTTGTCACTACATCGAACTTTAAACCCGATGGCCTGTACCCGGGTGGCTTGCACCGCGATCGCATTCTGCCGGCGATTGCACTGCTCAATGCGCGCCTGGAAGTGCTCAATGTTGACAACGGGACCGACTACCGCAGGCGCACCCTGGAGGCCCTGAGGCTCTACCATGTGCCAAACGGGCCGGTTGCTGATGCCGCGATGGAGGATGCCTTCAACGCGCTGGAAGAAACGCATGACGAAGACCCGATTCTGCATATTGAAGCAAGGCGGATTCTTGCCAAGCGCAAGGCTGGCGGCATGGTCTGGTTTGATTTCAAGACTTTGTGTGGAGGACCGCGGTCGCAGAACGACTACCTGGAAATCGCATCGCTATTTCACACGGTTTTTTTGAGCGATGTACCCCACATGCCGTTGCGTATGGCATCTGAAGCGCGCCGCTTTACCTGGTTAATCGACGTGTTGTACGACCGACGAGTCAAGCTGGTGATGTCAGCCGCCGTGGTCCCCTCAGAGCTGTACACCGACGGGCCGATGGCGCACGAGTTTCCCCGCACGGTGTCACGCTTGAGTGAAATGCAGACGCAGGAATATTTGTCGCTGGAGCGTCGCATGGTGGATACCGGGCTGACATGAGCAAGCCGGCTCGGTTGATATTGCTTGTTTGCACCGTCCTTGCGGCGTCAGCCATGGCCGAGCCGCCCGCCCAACCGGCAGTCGCAGAGCCTGATCTTCAGCGTCAGCACATCAATGCCGTGCGCAAAGAGAAATTGACAGAACTGGCCGCTCAGGACACTGCTTGTTTATCACGTTTTTCTGTCACAGATTGCCAAAACAAGGTCAGTGTGCGACGCCGGCAAATGCTGTCAGACTTTAGACGCTTGGAAGCCCGCCTAGATGAGGTGGACAGGCGCCAAAAAGGTGTTGATCAACTTCAACGTAGCCAGGAAAAGGCGGTGGATAGGGCGCAGCGTGCGTCCGAGGTATCCGCTAAGACCGATCGGCATACCCAGGAGGAGCGTCAGAAGGAACTGGATGAGAAAGTACTGAGCCACAAAAAGCAGGCTAAAACTGAACCGCCATCTGTGCCTGCCATGAAAGCGGCAACAGGGCTGGACGCCGAGACTATTGAAAAAAACCGTGGGGCCTACGCTGAAAAACAACGGGCAGCCGCGCTGCGCCGCCAGGACCGGGAAAAACGCCTACTGGATAACGTAAATGGTAGTGCACCGTTGCCCCAAAGCCCGTAGTCAGACTGCGCCAAGCCCAGGGCTATACGGCACATTGCGCACCTGGACTTCAGTTTGCTGTGAGTGGTTCAAGCTTGACGACCACAATAGACAAATTGTCACCGCCTCCGCGGCCGCGGGATCGGGCCTTTTCGATCAGGAACTCGGTCGCCTCGCGCGCCGAAAGTGTTGAGAGTACCGACCCCAATTCACCCGTATTGAAGTAGTGCCAAACACCATCACTGCAGGCCATCAGCACATCGCCAGGGCGCAGTTGAGGAATGAAGTGAAAATCAACCGGGGGGTCGTTGTCAGTGCCCAGGCATCCCATCAGGATGTTGGATTGAGGATGCACAGCGGCCTGTTCTTCCGTTATTTCCCCACGGTTGACCAGAGCTTGGACATAGGAGTGGTCCATCGTCCGTTTGACAAAACGGCTGCCGTTGTAGTGATAGATGCGCGAATCGCCAGTATGAGCCCAGTGGCAGTCGCCCTTGGC
>CAINUX010000181.1 GCA_903853895.1 uncultured beta proteobacterium
CTGGCCAATGCGCGCTCCATCCCGATTGCCGCCAGCATCACCGAGCGCTACCAGGATATGGACGAGCTGCACGACCTGGGCGAGATCGATCTTCACATCAGCGGCTGCATCAACTCCTGCGGGCACCACCACAGCGGCCACATTGGCGTGCTGGGCGTGGACAAGGACGGACGGGAGTGGTACCAGATCTCGCTGGGTGGCTCCGACGGCTCCTCCCTGAGCGGCACGCCGGTGCCCGGCAAGGTGGTGGGGCCGTCGTTCAGCGCGTCTGAAGTACCACTGGTGATTGAAGCCGTGCTCGACACCTTCCGCCTTCAACGTGCCGGACGCGAAACCTTTATCGACACCTTCAAGCGCGTCGGTATGGACGCTTTCAAAGCGGCCGCCAACTCAGCCCGCTTGAGCGACAAGCACGAAGAACTGCACACACTGCCAAAGCACAGCGGCTTTGCCAAGGACAAACAAGAAGCCTGACTATGAAATTGATAGCAACAACCGACCATTCCACAAGGTCTAACGGCAAAAATGTCGTAGAGCTTCCCAACGATGTAGACCCCCGCACGGTGTCACTGGACGGCGTCGACCGCATCGACCTGACGTTCCCCAAGTTCACCGACGGTCGCGCCTACAGCCAGGCCTTCCTGCTGCACCGCCGCCTGGGCTTCAAGGGCGAGATTCGTGCCACCGGCGACGTGCTGGTCGACCAGCTGGTACAGATGCAGCGCAGCGGGTTTGACGTGGCCGTGCTGCGCGCCGACCAGGACTTGGCCGTGGCCCAAGCCCAGTTTGACCGCTACCAGGCCTTTTACCAGGGCGACGCCGTCACCGTAAAGCCCGTATTTTCCCGAGGAGTTGCTGTATGAGCGCGATCGACCTGCACGCCCGTCCCTCAACGGATTTTGCCGCCAAACTGGCCGAGACCACCGCGCTGCTGGTGCAACTTGCTGCCGACTACGCGCCCGGCGAAATCACCCAGGCCTCCAGCCTGGGCGCCGAGGACGTGGTCATCAGCCACATCATCAACAGCCACCAGCTCGACATCGGCATCTTCGTGCTGGAAACCGGCCGCCTGCACCAGGAAACCCTGTCGCTGCTGGACCAGTTCAAGGCATCTTCCCGCGCGCCGGTCACCGTCTACACCCCGGCCAATGAGTCTGTGGTGCAGTTCGTCACCCGCGAAGGCAAAGACGCCATGTACCAGAGCATCGCCCTGCGCAAGGAATGCTGCAATATCCGCAAAATGGAGCCGCTGGCGCGTGCGCTGGACGGCAAAAAGGCCTGGATCTCAGGCCTGCGCCGCGAGCAGAGCGGTGCCCGAGCCGATGTGCCTTTGGTGGACACCTCCGAGCCACGCACCAAGCTCAACCCGCTGGCCAACTGGACCTGGGGCGACGTCTGGCACTACATCGCCGAAAACGGCGTTGCCTACAACCCCTTGCACGACGCCTTTTTCCCCAGCATTGGCTGCGAGCCCTGCACCCGCGCCATCAGCCTGGGTGAGGACTTCCGCTCCGGCCGCTGGTGGTGGGAAGACGAAGCCGCCAAGGAGTGTGGCCTGCACGTCAAACACGATGAAACCATTGATATGACCACCGTTCGGGCTGAGCCTGCCGAAGCCCTTTCGTCCAACATCTCCGCGCTTAGCCCCGCACCGCGCGAACGGAGCCCCGCATGAACGCTATGACCGACACCTCGCATTTCAACTTGCTCTCCAACCGCCACCTCGACGCGCTGGAGGAGGAAACCATCTTCATCCTGCGCGAAGTGGCTGCCGCCTTTGAGCGGCCGACGCTGCTGTTCTCGGGTGGCAAAGACTCACTGGTGATGCTCAAGTGCGCCGAAAAAGCCTTTGGAGCGGGGCGCATCCCTTACCCGCTGCTGATGATCGACACCGGCCACAACTTCCATGAAGTGACCGATTTCCGCGACTTCCGCGCCAAGGAGCTGGGCGCCGAGCTGATCGTCCGCAGCGTCGAGGACTCCATGAAACGCGGCACCGTGCGCCTGGCCCACCCCGGCGAGTCGCGCAACGTGCACCAATCCGTGACGCTGCTCGAAGCCATTGAGGAGTTCCGCTTTGACGCCCTGATCGGCGGCGCCCGCCGAGACGAAGAAAAAGCCCGCGCCAAGGAGCGCATCTTCTCCCACCGCGACAGCTTCGGCCAATGGCAGCCCAAGGCCCAGCGCCCCGAGCTGTGGACGCTGTTCAACACCCGGCTGCAACCCGGCGAACACTTCCGCGTGTTCCCGATCAGCAACTGGACCGAGCTGGATGTGTGGCAGTACATCGAACGCGAGCAGATCGCCCTGCCCAGCCTCTACTACACCCACAAACGTGACGTGGTCGAGCGCAAGGGCCTGCTGGTACCCGTGACCGAACTGACCCCGGCCAAGGCCGGCGAAAACGTGGAATCGCGCGATGTGCGCTTTCGCACTGTGGGCGACATCACTTGCACCTGCCCCGTGGAAAGTCTGGCCGCCACCGCTGCCGACATCGTGGTCGAAACCCTGGCGGCCGATGTCAGCGAGCGCGGTGCCACCCGCATGGACGACAAAACGTCCGAAGCCTCCATGGAAAAACGCAAGAAAGACGGGTATTTTTAATATGACAACCGCTACACAATCAATAGCTACATTCTCAGAATCCACGAGGGCTAGCGGCCTGAATGGTTCGGACGTTGACACGCAAAGCGCACTGCGCTTCATCACCTGCGGCAGCGTGGACGATGGCAAGAGCACGCTGATTGGCCGCCTGCTGGTGGACAGCCGCTCCGTGATGCTCGACCAGTTGGCCAACGTTTCCAAGAGCGGCGAGGCCGACCTGGCCCTGTTCACCGACGGGTTGAGTGCCGAGCGCGAGCAGGGCATCACCATCGACGTGGCTTACCGCTACTTTGCCACCCCGACCCGCAAGTTCATCATTGGAGATGCGCCCGGCCACGTGCAGTACACCCGCAACATGGTGACGGCCGCCAGTAGCGCCCACGCCGCCGTAGTGCTGGTGGATGCCACCAAGCTCAAATGGCAAGACGCGGGCGCCCTGGAGCTGTTGCCCCAGACCCGCCGTCACTCGTTGTTGGTCAACTTGCTGCGTGTGCCCAGCATCGTGTTTGCCGTCAACAAGCTCGACGCGCTGGAAAGTGCGGACAAGCCCGACACCGCCGGCAACGCGGCCAAGGCTTTCGCCAAGATCAGTGCAGCGCTGCAAGTGTTTGCGGACCATGCCGGCATCACCGTCACTGCCATCGTGCCGATCTCAGCCCTGAAAGGCGACAACGTCGTTCAGGCCACGCCCAACTGGTGCGGCTACACCGGCCCCAGTTTGCTGACGCTGCTGGAGCAATTGCCCGTCACCCCCGCCGAAACGCAGGTGCCGTTCGCCTTCCCAGTTCAGTGGGTGGAAAAGTTCTCCGCGTCCAGCGACACCAGCCAGGGCCGCCGCGTGTTCTGGGGCCGTGTGGCCACCGGTTGCGTACAGCCAGGCGACACCATTTCCATTCTGCCCAGCGGCCAGACTGCCAAGGTGGCCCAGGTGCTGAACCACGCCCGTGTGCCCAAGATCGTGGGTGCCGGCCACGGCGCCGGCATCGTGCTGGACCGCGAAGTGGATGTGTCGCGTGGCGACTGGTTGTTGGCCTCGAACGACGCGCCAAGCCACTTTGAGACTACCCGTGAAATCAAAGCAACCGTGGCCTGGATGGACGACGAACCGCTGGTCGCGGGCCGCGTCTACTGGGCGCTGCATGGCCACCGTTGGATCAAGGCCAAGGTCAAGCGCATCGTCCACAGCCTGGACATCAACACACTGGAAGAACACGAAGCGACCCAGATCGAGCCCAATGCCATCGGCCACATCGAGCTCAGCCTGCAGGAGCCGATTGCCGCCCTGCCCTACAGCCAGTCCCGCATCTTGGGTGCGCTGATTCTGGTGGACACCGCCAGCCACAAGACCTCGGGCGCTTTACTGTTAAACCAATAGCCTTGCGGGACAGATCTTTAGTTCTGTCCCCAAACGATCAGTGGAATTGACGCCTGAAAGACCCTTCTGGCGTACCGCTGTGACAGGTACAGTAAGCAATTGCCAATAAAATCCTGGGATTGTTCATACATTCCCGCCCTAGAAAATAACATGACCCATACCGTCACCGAAGCCTGTATCAAGTGCAAGTACACCGATTGCGTCGACGTCTGCCCAGTAGATTGCTTCCGCGAAGGCCCCAATTTCCTGACCATCGACCCCGATGAATGCATCGATTGCGCCGTTTGCATCCCCGAGTGCCCGGTAAACGCCATCTATGCCGAAGAAGATGTGCCAGCCGACCAGCGCCACATGACGGCACTGAATGCCGAGTTGGCCAAACTGACCACCTGGAAGAGCATCACCAAGCGCAAGGCCGAGCTGCCCGAAGCCGAAGAGTGGAAAGACAAGACCGGCAAGCTGCCGTTCCTGATCCGCTGAAGTGCAGCTAGTGCCAATCGAGACTGATGCCGTCATCATTGGCGCAGGTCCAGTAGGCCTGTTCCAGGTGTTTGAGCTGGGCCTGCTGGAAGTCAAGGCCCATGTCATCGATTCGCTGCCCCACCCCGGTGGCCAGTGCGTGGAGTTGTACCCCGACAAGCCGATTTACGACATACCGGCCGTGCCAGTCTGCACCGGGCAAGAACTAACCGACAGCCTGCTCAAGCAGATCGCCCCCTTTGGCCCCACCTTCCATTACGGGCAAGAAGTGGCCTCGGTTGAGCGGCAGGCCGACGAGCGTTTTCTGGTGGAGACCAGCACCGGCACCCGCTTTCTGACCAAGACCATTTTCATTGCCGCTGGCGTGGGTGCTTTCCAACCGCGCACCCTCAAGGTCGATGGTCTGGAGAAGTTTGAAGGCGGCCAACTCACCTACCATGTCAAGAATCCGGTTGACTACGCAGGCAAAAACATCGTCATTGTCGGTGGTGGCGATTCGGCCCTGGACTGGGCGCTGAACTTTTGTGCCGGCAACGCGGACGGCAACCCCCACAAGGCCGAGAGCGTCATCCTGATCCATCGTCGTGACGGCTTCAAGGCCGCGCCAGCCAACGTAGCCAAG
>CAINUX010000182.1 GCA_903853895.1 uncultured beta proteobacterium
CTTCGTGAGTCGCCGTTTCATGGGCCGCACGCACTGCCTGTTCGGCTTGCAGCAGGTCTTCGGCGAGCCGCTCCAGCACCTGCTGCTGCAGCAAGAATTTATCCATGATGAAAGGTAGGCATCTCGAAAAGCGGGGGGGAGGCAGGTCTTGATTATGAAGTGCTTTGCCAGCCTTAGACGCTTCTGTTGGCTTCAGGTTAACTTCAGCTAGGCGGCTGCGTATCCCGCGGTGCGACAAGTGGGAGCGATTGTCTTCCAGAAAGCATTCACTGGCCAACTTCCGCAGATGGCCCGGTCCGGTAGTCACTTCAGACGCACGGCCGGTATAACAATTCCCGACTTGTTTTTTTCAAAGAAGCAATTCAAAGCCATGTGTCAATGTGGGTCGCCGACATTGAGCGAATGAATTGGGATTGCCGCGGTTGGGCGAAATGTCTATGCAGAATAGTACGGGACCATACACAATGTCCAACATGCCACGTCTCGTACAAGCCCCAAATCTGGTCATGGCAACGCTGTGGGCGGATTGGCTAAGAGCAGAGGGCATTGGTGCCACCGTCCAACGGGAGTTTCTCAGGAGCGCATCCGGCGAATTGCCTCCCGATCAGTGCCTGCCTGAAGTATGGATTGATGATGGCGATTGCGAAGCTCAGGCGCTTGAGCTGCTGCGAATTCTTCGCCATGCTCCACAGCGGCGTTGGGTCTGCTCCTGCGGTGAACTGGTGGAAGGCGGGTTTCAACAGTGTTGGAACTGCGGCGCGATGATGTGCTGACTTGGCTACCATGGACCCTATGCCCGAGTCGCTCCAACTTCAATCGTTGCCGCTGTTTCCGCTGGGAACGGTGCTCTACCCCAACGGCGTGCTGCCATTGCGCATATTTGAAGTGCGCTACCTGGACATGATTGGCAAGTGCCACAAAAGCGGCGCGCCGTTTGGCGTGGTAGCTCTGACCGAAGGCTCGGAAGTCAGGCAATTGAGAACAACTGCGGACGCTGCTTCGGCCCCAACCGGTGAAGCCTTCGCCCATGAGGCGTTCAACGACGTGGGGACCCTGGCCACCATCACGACGCTCACTCGGCCCCAGGCAGGACTGATCATGGTTCAGTGTTTGGGCACCCAACGTATCCGCATCACCAGGCGCGAAAAGCTCAAGTATGGCCTTTGGGTCGGTGATGTAGATCTGCTACCGCCAGACGCCGCAGTGGAAATCCCGCCAGACCTTCAGGTGACTGCAGACGCACTCGGACAGATCATCCAAAGCCTGCAGGCGCAAGGAATGCAGCAGGAGCAGCTCCCCTTCAGCATGCCCTACCGATTAAACGAGAGTGGTTGGGTAGCCAACCGTTGGTGTGAGCTTTTGCAACTGCCCCTGGAACTCAAACAAAGGCTGATGGCATTGGAGAACCCGTTAGTTCGGCTGGAGCTGGTGCACGACATCTTGGTCAAGGCAGGCATTCCAGGACTCGCTCCTTGAGCCCGGCAAACTTGGTCGCCGCAGGCAGGGTCAATAAATTGCACGCTCTCGCGCCGATCAATACATGTGCAAATGAATCTCCGTCGTCCACTTCCCCATATAGCTGCAGCAAATTGCACTGGTTGCAGCAAGTGCTCAGACGTTTGTCCGTTCGGCGCTATCAGCATGATTCAGCGGCCAGTTGCCGGACATTTGTGAATGTCCAAAGCTGGCCCGCTACAGCACTTCTTTCCGCCGCCAGCCTTCCAGCCCAGATCCCCGCACCTTCACCTGTCACTACGTGGTTTACTATGTTTTGTATAGCAGCATTGCCATATTCCACGAGGGCTAAGTGCCACATCAATGCAATGTCATCGGCAGCGAAGTCGTCTTCACCCGAACCACGGCGGGGCGTACCTCATAGGGCACGGGTTCGCAGCCGCAGATGTTGGCGGCAATGGTGCGGGCCTGGCGGGCGATGGGTTCGATGTAGCGGCTGGCCTGGCCCTGCACCGTGATGCAGTCGCCCAGGGCGTGGATGCTGGCGTTGCTGGTGCGCAGGGAGATAGGGTCCACCGCAATGCCGTTGTTCCACTCCAGGCTGGCGGCCTGGGCCAGCCGGTTGGGTGTTTGCAAGCCAGCTGCGGCAATGACCTGATCCACGACGAACTGCTGACCGCATGCCGTGGTGACGTGCATGCGCCCATCGATCTTTTCAACGGTGCTGACGCTCACCTCGCCAACGAAGCGGATGGGCAAATCCTTCCACGCCTGCAGCACCTGCTGGCCAGCATGCTCGGCCTGCCAGCGCGCCAGTGGCTCGGGCTGCACGTCCAGCAGCGTGATGCGGTGGCCGCCCAGTGCCAGGTCGTTGGCCAGCTCGCTGCCAATTAAACCCGCGCCCACGATGGCCACGTCCTTGGGCGTGTCGCCCAGCGCGGCGCGCAGGCGCAGATAGGCGTCCAGGTGGTTGATGCGCCAGCACAACTCGGCCGGCATGTTGGGCGGCAGCGCGGCTTGCGCGCCATGGGCCAGCACCAGCTGTTCATAGGCATGCTTGCCGCGCGTGGTGTGCAGGGTTTGGGTGCGGGTGCAGATGCGGGTGGCCTGCGTCTGCGCCAGCAGGGTCACGCCCAGGCGCTGCGCGGCCTGCGCGCCGGTTTCGCGCACCAGTTGTTCCAGCGCAATGTGCTTGGCCATAGCCACGGAGAGCAGTGGTTTGTCGTACACATCGCCCGAGCAGGCCGTCACCAGCGTGATGGGTACGTCAGCATCCACCTCGCGGATCGACTGCGCCATCTGCCAGCCTGCGCGGCCTGCGCCCACGATGACCACGCCGGCGCGGGCACCTTTGCCACGCGGCGCAGGGCGCGC
>CAINUX010000183.1 GCA_903853895.1 uncultured beta proteobacterium
CCCCGGCATGCGCATTGGCATGGGCGGCAGCGCGGCCAGTTCGATGGCCACGGGTGCCAATGCGGCGCATCTGGACTTTGACTCCGTGCAGCGTGGCAACCCTGAGATCGAGCGCCGGGCGCAAGAGGTCATCAACCAGTGCTGGATGCTGGGGCAGGGTGCCGAAGGCGTGGGCGGCAACCCGATTCTGGCGATCCACGACGTGGGCGCCGGGGGCCTGTCCAACGCCTTCCCCGAGCTGACCAACGACGCGGGCCGCGGTGCCCGCTTCGATTTGCGTGCCGTGAAGCTGGAAGAGTCCGGCATGGCACCCAAGGAAATCTGGTGCAACGAAAGCCAGGAACGCTACGTGATGGCGATTGCGCCGGAGTCGCTGGCGCTGTTCACGGCCATCTGCGAACGCGAGCGCTGCCCGTTTGCGGTGGTGGGTGTGGCTACCGAAGAGCGCCAGCTGAAGCTGATGGACGAGGGTGCAGAGTCGCCGGTGGATATGCCCATGAATGTTCTGCTGGGCAAGCCGCCGAAGATGCACCGCGATGTGAAGACGATTGCCCGAACTTTCAAGCCACTGGACCTGACCGGCGTGGACATCCAAAAGGCCGTCATCGACGTGCTGGCCCACCCGACCGTGGCCTCCAAACGCTTCCTGATCACCATTGGCGACCGCACTGTGGGTGGCCTGACCCACCGCGACCAGATGGTTGGGCCCTGGCAGGTGCCGGTGGCCGATTGCGCCGTCACCTTGGCCGACTTCAAGGGCTTTGCAGGTGAAGCCATGTCCATGGGTGAACGCACGCCTCTGGCCGCGCTGGATGCACCCGCATCGGGCCGCATGGCCGTGGCCGAGGCCATCACCAATCTGCTGGCCGCACCGATTGAGCTGTCGCGTGTCAAGCTCTCCGCCAACTGGATGGCGGCCTGTGGCGAGCCGGGGGAAGACGCCGCGCTGTACGCCACCGTCAAGGCGGTGGGTCTGGAACTGTGTCCGGCACTGGGTGTGTCCATCCCCGTGGGCAAGGATTCCTTGTCCATGCGCACACAGTGGACCGAACCGCAAGGCGAGTCCGGTTCTGAAGGCGTCGCGAAGAAGGTCACATCACCCGTCTCGCTGATCGTCAGCGCCTTTGCCACGCTGCAAGACGTGCGCGGCACGTTGACGCCCCAATTGAATGCATCCGAAGACACCACTTTGGTGCTTGTTGATCTGGGCCATGGCAAGAACCGCATGGCCACCAGCATCCTGGCGCAAGCCCTGAACCAGGTGGGCGACGTGGTGCCCGATCTGGACGATGCCAAGGACCTGGTTAATTTGGTGCACGCCGTCAACTCCTTGCGCGCGCAGGGAAAGATCCTGGCCTACCACGACCGCAGCGACGGTGGTCTGCTGGCCACTGTGGCCGAGATGGCCTTTGCCGGCCGGGTCGGCGTGTCGCTGAACGTGGACATGCTGGTCACCGAGGGTGATGGCATCTCCGACAGCCGCATGGACGTAGGCGACAGTAAAAATTGGGCAGGGCAGGTGGGTGCCCGCCGCGAAGAGTTAACGCTCAAAGCTCTGTTCAACGAAGAACTGGGTGTGGTGCTTCAGGTGCGTACTGCCCAGCGTAGCGAGGTGATGCAGACCCTGCGCGAGCACGGCCTGTCCGCCCACAGCCATTTCATTGGCAAGACCCGCCCCGAGTCTTCCGAAATCGACGCCGGCAAGGGTGAGTTGCAAGTCTGGCGCGACGCCAAAGCCATCTTCAAGGCGCCTCTGGTCGATCTGCACCAGGTCTGGGACGCGGTGAGCTGGAAGATCTGCCAGCAGCGCGACAACCCCGCCTGTGCGGATGCCGAACATGCGGCCGCTGGTGCGTTGGCCGACCCCGGGCTGCACATTTACCTGCCCCAGGCTGAAAAGCTTAAGGATAATCAGCCGCTAGCCCTCGTGAAATCTATGCAAGGTGCTACTAAATCAGTAGCTTATCTGACTCCAGCCAGCCCCGCGCTGCTGCTCAGCCGCCCCCGCGTGGCGGTGCTGCGCGAGCAGGGCGTTAACTCCCATGTGGAAATGGCCTACGCCTTTACCGAAGCTGGTTTCGAAGCCTTTGACGTGCACATGACCGACCTGCAAACGGGTCGCGCCAAGTTGGCCGACTTCAAGGGCGTGGTGGCCTGTGGCGGTTTCAGCTATGGCGACACGCTGGGGGCGGGCATAGGTTGGGCTCGCTCTATCACCTTCAACTCAGGCCTGGCCGACCAGTTCAAGGGCTTCTTTGGCCGCACCGACACGTTTGGTTTGGGCGTGTGCAACGGCTGCCAGATGTTTGCCGAGCTGGCCGACATCATCCCCGGCGCGCAGGACTGGCCGCGCTTCACTACCAACCAGAGCGAACGTTTCGAGGCACGTCTGTCGATGGTGGAGGTGCTGGAGTCGCCGTCTTTGTTCTTCCAGGATTTGGCGGGTATGCGTTTGCCCATTGCCGTCGCGCACGGTGAGGGCTTTGCCAACTTCAAGTACCGTGGCAATGCGGACAAGGCGATAGCGGCGATGCGCTTCACCGACAACACCGGTTCCGCCACCGCGGCCTATCCGTTCAACCCGAACGGCAGCCCGGGTGGTCTGACCGCCGTGACCACAGCGGATGGCCGCTTCACGGCGATGATGCCGCACCCCGAGCGCGTGTTCCGCAATATCCAGATGAGCTGGAATGGGCTGGACGCCGATGCCTACAGCCCTTGGATGCAACTCTGGCACAACGCGAGACGATGGGTCGCCTAGCGTTGCGCCTTTGTCAACCGCAGGAGAGAAAGAATGAAGCCAACGTACCAGCCCGATTCAAAACTCGACCTCAGCTTTACGCGTGTCGTCGATGTGCCCAGGTCTCTGATCTGGCGCGCGTGGACAGAGCCGGAATTGTTGAAGCCCTGGTTCTGCCCATTGCCGTGGAAAACCATTGACTGCGAAATCGACTTGCGCCCTGGCGGACTATTCCGCACCACGATGCAGTCGCCTGAGGGCGTTGAATTTCCCAATGCGGGTTGCTACCTCGACGTAGTACCACACGAAAAGTTGGTGTGGACGAATGCACTGATGCCCGGCTACAGGCCCAGCAAACTGATGACAACCTGCGGCTCCGATGACACCGAGTTCATGTTCACCGCCATGGTCGAATTGGCAGACCAGGGGCAAGGTACGCGCTACACAGCGACCGTCATCCACGCAGACGAAGCCGGCTGCACCAAGCACGCTGCGATGGGCTTTGAAGGCGGGTGGGGTAGTGCACTCGATCAGCTCGTCGCAATGATCAAGCAGGGAATCTGATCCCGTCAAGTGCCTTGAGAGTACCTCTCACGGGGAGGGCCTTTCTTCAAATGCCAGCCGCCATCGATAATGAGCAGATGACTACACACGTATCTCTTACCAGGGCCCTGTGGGCTGCCGTTTTCGGGCTTTCTGCGGTTTCTGCTGCCTCGGCACAGACACCTCCATCTGGTCCGGTTCAAGCTGCGGCACCGGTTGCCTGCCCAGCCCTCTTGCAGCACGAGTTCCCCCGTCTCCAGGACGATAAGCCACAGAACCTGTGTCAGTACGCCGGCAAGGTGCTGCTGGTGGTCAACACGGCCAGTTATTGCGGCTTTACTGGTCAGTATGAGGGGCTGGAAGCTCTGCACGCCAAGTATCAGGGCAAGGGCCTGGTGGTGCTCGGTTTTCCGTCCAACCAGTTTGGTAAACAGGAGCCGGGTTCATCCAAAGAAATTGCGGATTTCTGCTTCAACACTTACGGCGTGAAATTTCCTATGTTTGCTAAAACGGACGTCAAAGGACCGGACCGCAATGCACTCTATAGCGATTTATTCAAGGCAACACAGGTCGAACCGAAGTGGAATTTCCACAAGTTCTTGGTGGGTCGCAACGGCAAGGTCGCTGCCAGCTATGTCAGTAATGTGGAGCCGGACAACTCCAACCTGGTGGCCACGCTGGAAAAAGCGCTAGCCGCCAAATAGTCCCAACGGCCTCCACGCTTCAGGACGGGTCTACCCCGATCATCTCAGCCAGTGCAGCGGTTGTCATTGCACCATCCTTGGAGATAGTTTGGCCCGTGACCGCGTTCTTGACGACGATGAAGGGAACCGACTCGGCCCCAAACCCGTTCAGTAACTTCGTATTGGATTTGATCGACTGTTCGATGTCGGACCCAACACCCGATGGAGCAGAGATACCACCCTTTCCGGCCAGCAGTGAAGCTTCGTGTTCGGTCATCAACTCCAGCGGGTTAGTGGCGGTCAGGAGTGCTGCACCCTGCGAAAGGCTGGACGCGTTGATCCACGCCACGGGAATCCATACGAACTTGACCTTTCGGTGCAGCGGGGTTGACGCCTGCCACAAATGACCACAGTGTGGGCACTGTGGGTCAAAGAATACATAGACTGTGTTGGCGCTCATCACCGCGCCGACCGTAAAGCCCTTGGCTTGCGCGGCAACGGCTTGCACCGACACTTCCTGTTTTGTAGTTTTGGTAGGGCTCGGTGTGTCTTTGGGAGAGCATGCAGCCAGCAGCATTGCCATGCCGACAAGCGCTGCCATTGATCGGCGATTCAGTCGCATGGGTTTGGCTCAGTTGTTGTTTGGTGGCTTGGCCAGAGCGGCCTCTTCCAGCAGCGATGCCGGCACGGTGTCCATAAACTCGCCCTCGGGAGGTGGCGGATTGTCGGAAAACATCGCCCAGCTGGATTCTGAGTTGGCTTCTACCGCCTCGGGGACTGGTATCGGGTCACCCGGCATGTAGCGGTCCTGCGCTGGAATGGGGCCGGAGGTTGGTGCTGGCGGCTTTGTACTCACTGAAACTCCCTCGATTGACTTATTTGAATAGACTTTAGCGGATTCATGAATGCCCTGCAACATCGGGACGCCATCCCCGTCTACGGGCCAATGTTGCACTCCCGACGGAGCAAGGACACAGCGTCTTTGAGCGTGTGGTCAAAGTCACTGATCAGTGTGGATTGTGCCTCGGCAACAAAGGCATCCCACAATTGGACATAGTCCGCCTGGTGGTGGGCTGGCGCATGGCTGTGGATAAACTGGGTAGCAAGTACGGGTTGTAGCCCGGATTTGCGAACTTTGCGCACGAGGGCAGCGGCCGATTTTTCCGTCAAGACCGTCTTATGGGGACTGCCGGCGGCCACGCAAAGGAACAGCGTGAGCAGGGAGCCGTCATCCCCATGCCCGCCCGTTGCCTTGTTCCATGCGGCGGATGCGGAGCGGTCAAAGTGGTCCACCTCGCTGATGGCGTCCTCCAGCCAGAAGTAGCGCCCCATGAAAGCAGGCGTCTGGTCAAACAATTTGCGCACGGCAAGCGAGGTGTCCAACATCCTGGGCATGTCTGCCAACACGGATTGCCGGACAGCCTCCACGGCGGCTCTGAACGATTTGGGAAGGTCTTTGGGCAGCGTGATGCTGATTGCAGCTGACGGCGCACCGGGAATTGCCGCGTACTTCTTACGTAGTGCAGCAATCATCTTTTCAAAGGCCACCCAGTCAGGCATCTCGGTACGCTTGCTAAAGTGTGCCAGCAGTGCCGTGCGGATGACCGCCTCGGCGTCCTTGCCAGCTTCCTCCAGATCGGTCGCATCCAGACCCATTGCTTCGGCCATCCATACAGCTGCATCAACTAGTTGCGCGATCTGGCTGCGCTGGTCAAGCTCCAGTTGGTACTCGGGCAGTGTGCGCAGCGACCATTTGGCCAGCAAGGGAATCTGGTCGTCACTGAAACCCCGGCCCTCGTGCATGCCGAAGTGGCTGTTCTGTGGCATGGCGATCAGGGCCTTTAGCATGTCCGAGCCGCCCTTGGAGCGGGACAAAAACGAATGGTCCCGCAAGGATTCTGCCGCCAGGCGCAGGTCGCCGCCGCTGGTACTTTCGAGGTACAGACTCACCAAGTTGACGATACGCTCGCGCCCTTTCTCCAACTCGGGGCGCAAGAATTCGGTCCCAAAATAGCGGGCGATTTGCACCATTCCCTTGGGCGCATCCTGGCAGATCGCATCCAGTTTGGTCTGGCCGATGATGCAGTGTTGCACGCCATAGGCGAGCGCTTTTTCAAAGAACGGCCGCGCGTCGAACAGCGATACAGCGTGGGGTGTCAAATGGCCGATTCCTCGTCATCATCGCGGGCTGCGGGTGTGGCTTTGCCGCGGTCGGTGTCACCGGTTTCCACCTTGCCGTCGTCGTCTTCTGCCGCCTCTTCCTCTTCGTCCAGGCCCAAATCATGGGCGCGCGCTTTGGCACGCAGCACCAGCACCGTTTCGGTGAACAGGTCCGGGCATTCATGGCGCAGCAGCCAGGCCAGTTGCATCCAGTCCTGGTCGGCCACTTCATCCAGTTCCAGCTTGGGTGGCGCGTAGGCCAGCGACAGCAGGGCGGTTTCGGACAGCATTTCTCCATCGTCTTCAACCGCGTCGAATGTACCGGTGCGGGCAAAGGCTTCAATGCGACTCCACTTCTCAGAGAAGTAGTCGGCCAGAGCCTCGCTGCCACCCTCAAGGTCGCCAATTGCGATCAGGAATGCTACGGAGTCAGCCTCTTCCCGAAAAATAACGGAGTTGACCATGCCGCGCAAGTGGGTACGGGTGAGGTCTTTGTACTGCTTTTCAATGACCACAGCGCGGGCAAACATCTCCGGTGTCACCATCAGATTGATGACGGATTCCTTGGAGTTGTCATATTCACGGATGATTGCCAGTACGTCCTTGGCTGGCAGCTGTTCGAGCACCACCATCAGGGCGCCGTCGCCTTCGGCATCGGCCAGTTCCACCAGCGCCGATTCGGCGCCGACAATATCGCCCGATGCAATCAGGCTTTGGGTTCTTGCAATGAGCGCCAGTGTATTCATGCCATCACTCCTTGCGGTCAAAGCCTTGATCAACCATCCAGTTGGCGGCGGCTTCTTCCCGTGTTCTGGCTTCCATTTCTTCAGCGTCTTCGATTTCTTCCTCTTCATCGTCGGCTTCTGTCGCCTGGGGATGCTCCGGCTTGTTGTACATGTACTCAAGTGCCGCGGCCACCGTTAAAAACCATTCGCCCATCGGTTGCTTCTGCAAAACATGTACCAGCTCCTGGGTCCACGGCGCCATTTCGATGGCATCTGCCAGACTGTCCCATTCAGGCAGGTTGTCGGATTCAAGGGACAGCAAATGTTCCATCGCCGACAGTGAGGTAAAGCGAAAGCCCTTGTGAAAGACAACGGCCACCATTTCGGGGCTGATTTCCATCATGTGGACCAGAAACTCCATTTCTTTGCGCCGTTGCGCCAGGCGTTTGTCCAGAATGTGCAGGCCTTCGGAGTCAAACGTCAGGTCATCCAGCTCTGCGAAATAGGCTGAACGCAGGTTGCGAAAGTAAGGAGAAATATTCATGCAGGGGATGCCTTAAATGAGACGGTTGAAATAGGTTTGCCAGATTTCCCTAGCAGTGTCGATGGGACTGTCCAATAGGTTGCGGCGACGATTGTCGTCATACGCTTGACGTTTCTGGTCATCGGACAGCACGTCATAGGCTTCTTGTACCGCCCGAAAACGTGCTGGAGCACCCGGGTCGTCGTTGCGGTCAGGATGGTGAAGGGAAGCCTGCTGGCGAAAGGCCTTTTTAATGTCAGCTAGAGAAGCAGCACTGCTGACACCAAGGGATGCGTAGTGGTCTTTCACCTCAAAGGCTCTACAGCGCTGGGCGCATGGCTCGCGACGCTAGAAATGGCATGAAACGGCTCCCAAAAATGTGCGTCTGCTATTTTACCCAGTATCAACCCGTTCAGTCTGTACTGTGTGTGAACGTGCAGACGTTGCAACGTTTGTTGTCGACCCATTTGCCTCTGCTTGCGATTTCTGGCACTAATGTTGCTTAGTGTGAATGCGACTGAGGGTCGTCTCCTGGCAAGGTTAACGAGGTAACCTTGCTTTATCCCCCAACCGTCACTGGTTGGGGGATTTTTTCTTGGTTCAGGCGGTTTTGTTCAGCAACGCACCTGCCATCTGATTGCTGGTTTTGAACACTGCCAAATTTGCCAGGAATGCATTCTTGGCCTGGAGTTGTGCGACCAAATCGCTTTCCAACGCATGCCCTGCATTGGCAGCCTTGGTCAGGCTGGTAGAAACACCTGCATCCTTCTGTTCAGTCTGGACGACTTGCTGCCGTCGAAATTCCGGCGTGCTGCTGTTGGCGATATTGTGTGCAGACGAGTCCAATTGGGTCTGCGCTGCATGCATGCCAGACAGGGAAATGGATGAAATGGACGCCATGGTGTTCTTCTCGCGGTGCGTGGGAGATTGGATCAAGCGCCCACCATAGTCCATATTTTGGTCTTTGACAAACGCGATAAAGTTGCCTTTGCTGCAATTTGTTACAACTTCATTGCCCACCAAGAACAGTGAGGAGTACAGTGAAGTTGGGTCAGCGATGCCCCACCTGCATTTACTTCCCTGGTGCAGGCCCATGAGGGTTACAGCCCGGCCAATGTGCCGGGTTTCTTTTGTAGACTCAGTGACGACTAAGAAAGCCTACTGCTAACTGCTAACTGCTCGAAGTGGAAAGTGTATCCAGTGGAGCTTACTCACCAGCTGTCACCAATACATCCTTCGCCATTGCCACCGACATCGACACGATCGCGGGTCCGATAAAAAGCCCGACCGGCCCCAATAGCTGTAGTCCTCCAATGAGTCCCAGAAGCACCAGATAGGGGTTCACTTTGACGGCATTGCTGATGAGGCCCGGTTTGACGACATTTTCAAACACCACCCAAACCAACAGAAGGTCCACTGCCGCTACGACGGCATAAGCGATTTCGCCCGAGAAGTACAGGTAGACAATGGCCGGAACAATGATGGCCGGCATCACAAGCGGTATGACGCCCAGAAGACCCGCAGCCAATCCGAGCAGCAGACCGGACTTCACGCCCGCCAGCACCAGCGGAATGGCCAGCAAAATGCCTTCCACCAAGCCAATCAATATGACCCCATTGATGGTGCCACGCAGTGCAGATACTCCTTTGTCGACAACCCCAATGCTTTTCTCGCTGAACCAGTGGCTGATCGTGGCCGCGTAATGCGCCTTGATGTAGTTCCCATTCTTGAGCATGAAGTAGAACGAGACCAGCATGCACAGCGCCGTCACAAGGCCCGATGACAATTGGAGCGCCGCAGTCGACAGCCAGTTGGTCAGCTGGTTGTTACTGAGCTGGTTGAGAATGTCTAGAAGGCCGCTGCTGTGCCCGATGTATTGACTCCAGAGTTCTGTCAACTTGTTGGCGTACGGGAGGTGTTCAACAAATGCTGGCACTGGGACGATGCCTTCCTGGTTCTTGGTGAGGTAGGTTGACCCTGCCCGATATGCGTCGACGATGTCATAGGCCACATAGGCAAGTGGCAACACAAACACAAACAGGAACAGCACTGAAAAGAGCAACGCAGGATTCTTGACGCCGGAGCCAAACCCCTGGGTGACCCGCTCGAACAGGGGCCACAATGAAATCGCAAAGACTGCTCCCCAAGCGATTCCTGGAATAAACGCCTTCAACATCCAGGCCGTCAGCAGTATGAATGCCGCAGCAAAAGCGAGATAACGATTGGAGTTCATGGATGGAATGGCACGTAATGTTCGAGGATCAGTATGTCGATGCTACATTGTGCTGACTTGGACTTCAGCGGAACGCTTTCATGCATCCCATTCTCTTGTTTTTACACCTCGCAGGCGTTGTCCTGTGGGTGGGCGGCATGTTCTTCGCCTGGATGTGCCTGCGCCCGGTTGCAGCCGTCCAACTGGAGCCACCCGCGAGACTCAAGCTTTGGAGCGCAGTGTTTGCACGATTTTTCCCCTGGGTCTGGGCTGCCGTTCTGTCGATTCTGATCAGCGGGTTGGTCACCATGCTTGTCGTCGGCATGAAGCTGGCACCTGTCCACTGGCATCTCATGCTGCTGCTCGGTCTGGTGATGGGTGGTATCTTTGTCTACGTCTTCCAGGTTCCCTATGCGAAACTCAAAGCTGCTGTTGCCAATCAGGATTGGCCAGCGGGAGGTTCGGCGCTGGGTCAGATTCGACAGCTGATTGGAATCAATCTGATCCTCGGTTATGTGACCATCGCAGTGGCGTCACTCGGACGGTTGCTCAGCATGCTGTGAGGCGCTCGTTTGAGCCAGATTCTTCTAACACCATCCCTATTTATCAAGATGAAAACTTTGGTCAAATTTTTCTTTAAAACGTTGCGATTGTTGCTCGGCCCATTCATGCGCCTTTGGGAGGTTATCAGTCGCCCAAAAGGCATCGTTCGTGCACCGGTGTTGCAAGCGCAGGTTGATCAGCAGTGCCGCAGTCTTGCTTTGTATCAGTTCCAGACTTGCCCTTTTTGTATTAAGGTAAGGCAAGAAATGTGCAGGTTGTCCCTCAACATTGAACGCCGTGATGCGCAAAGGGACGCGAAAAACCGTGCGGATCTGACTCAAGGCTTTGGCCAACCCAAGGTGCCGTGTTTGAAGATTACCGACCCCGCAGGAAATAGTCAGTGGCTGGTGGAGTCCGGGGCAATCATCGCGTATTTAAGAGGCCGCTTTGCCAGCGATTGACCGTCGTTCAAATAAGCCACAGTGCGCAGCCATGCATACGCCTTGATAGTGTCCTGAGGTACCTCACTCCCCATGTTGAATGCGTTGCCGAGGTTTGACTGGGCCTGCGAATTTCCCTGGATTGCCGCCTGGCGTAGCCAATAGAGTGCTTCCTTGCTGTCCGCCTTCACGCCCTTGCCAGCAGCGTAGAGCAAACTGAGTTGGAACTGGCTATTGGCGTCACCGGATTGCGCGAGCGGTTTGAAGGTGTTGACTGCCCTTGCATAGTCTCCCTTCTCCCGAGCCGCAAGCCCATCCTCAAATTGGCCCGAGCAAGCCGACGCGGACGCAACAAGTGCTGAAATTGTCAGCATGAGACGCAAGCAGCTGGACAAATTCGCTTTTTGGACCATTGGCGGAGCAGTTCAGAGGTCTGTGGTGTGTTCGCAATCTTCCCAGGGGCGCACCTTGCATCCACAGTGCACCACGGCAACGGCTGATGTGGTGATCACCCCGGCGGACCGCCTGATCTGACCGACTTCAGCCTGTCGCGTTGGTTGATCGGTGCTGCCAACCGACTCCTTTGTGGCGGCTTCCAAATCGGGAATCCAGGGAAGGAAGGGGGTGAGGTCCGCCACATCCACGATGTACCAAAGCTTCTTTGTGGAGTCCCAACGGGCACCCAGCGCCTTGGCGGCATCCTTTTCAGCAAACGGTGTGACTAAATTGATTCTCATTGGCGCCAATTGCTCTGGACACGCAACTAGAGTATTCAAGCCTTCTTTTTAGCCTTGGCCGGGATCGCCGTCATAGCAGGGGCCGCGCCTTCAGCTACAGAGCCAACACCCGCGTCTGCTTTTATGACTTCCTCAAATTCCGCCAATTCTTGAGCAATGGATGCGTATTTCTTGCTCTTGGCCTTGTTGTCAATCCATTGCAGCGTTGCGGTTTCCAGGTCTTCTTTGAAATGCGCGAAGGCTGAGTCCTTCATGGCTTGGGTTGCCGTTTCTGATGACCAGAGCTCAATCAGATCGGACAGGCCATTATCAAAATCGTCGAACGTCTCAAGGTGTATCCACTGGGAATTTTTATCAAACATAGATTCTTCCTTTATCAGAGTGTGTTTTAGTCTAGCCGAGCGATCAGTGACACCGAGCAATTCATAGCAACAGCTTTAATAATCCTTGCGAAATTGGTTGTGACAGGTCTTGCAGCTGTACTGCACCTCAATGACCGCGGTACGAATTACTTGCAGATTCCCGCTGTCTGCCGCTTCGACAAGCTGGCCCACTTTGGCCTGATAGTTTTGCTGCGCCTGCTTGAATTCTGGTGCTTGCAGCCACACCGCAGGTTTGGCGTGTGTCGGCGGGTAATTGCTGTCCGGGGTGAAGTAAGTCCAAGGCTGCGTAGCCAACTCCTTCAACGCCACTGCACTGGCCTTGAATTCACTCGGGTTGTAGTCTTTGCTATCACGGACGACCTTGCCGATGGGCTCGAACGTATGCGCAAATTGCTTGAAGACGGTCCTGCGTTTGGTGACAGGCTGATCGGGGTGGGTGTCGACAGCTTCGCTACAGGCACTTAGCCCAACTACGGCAGCCATGGCCACCAAATAAAGGGATCTTGACATTGGCATGTGATTATTCAGAAAGATGTTTGTGATGCCAGGCCCTCGCACTGAATCCATTCCGAGCAGTTAGCCCGCGACAACAAGCCCATCTGCAACACCCAGTGCCCAGTGTTGCCACTGTTCGGCAGCATTGCGGGTGGTGTCTGACGCTTGACTCGACAGATTGCCCATGGTCGCAGCCACCATGCCACGGATGTGTTCGGCGATGTGAACTTCATTGGCATCACTGCGCAATCCGGCGATCTGCTCGGTGCCCTCTTGTATGTGTGCGGAAGAGTCGGTCGTAGTATTGGTATGCATGGGTGACCCGGAAAATAAAAAACCCACCATCTTTCGACAGTGGGTTTTCAAATTTTGGCTCCTCGACCTGGGCTCGAACCAGGGACCTACGGATTAACAGTCCGGCGCTCTACCAACTGAGCTATCGAGGAATGAA